>NZ_JAATJW010000030.1 GCF_011800755.1 Listeria valentina | reverse complement strand
ATGTATGTTCTATCACAAGTATATCTAAAAAAAGACTGTAAACAAAGTTTTTCACTACTTTGTCTACAGTCTGAGACTCGCCGAAGCGAGTCTTTGAAATTTTAAACTTGTTGTTTCACGAAAAATTGAGGTAAATGGTCTTTGTGCGCTTCAAGCAGTTCATTGAGTACTTCTTTCGCGATATCCCCACTTGGCACAAGCGGATTCAGTGTAAAGGCTTGGAGAGCGGTTGCATAATCGCCTGTTACAGCGGCTTCGATCGTTAATTCCTCCATCGCTTTCATCACTTGTAATAAGCCACGTTCTGCAGGAGCGAATTTCCCAAAGTTGATAGGTTCTGCTCCGTGTGCCCCGATAATGCTTGTAATTTCAACAGCACTTTCATAAGGTACGTCATCAATCGCACCATTATTCCGTGTGGATACTACCATTTTCGTGCCTTTATAGTTGTAGATCGAGTTGATGATTTCGCAAGCGGCATCGCTATAATGCGCCCCACCGCGTTTTGAAAGTTCTTCTGGCTTATGATCCAAGTTTGGATCTTTATAAAGCTCAAACAAGCTTTCTTCAAGGCGTTTTACGACTTCACCGCGCGTTCCTTCTTCTTTGAAAGCGGCGATTTCATCTTTTAACATATTGTCCGTCATGTAGTAATAGCGATGATACGGGCAAGGAAGCATCTTCAAATGTTTCACTTGTTCGTAAAGGAAACGCATGTCTTTGATATTTTCAACGACCATTTCTGGATTTGCTCCCGGCGCGTATAGTCCGTCAATCACTTTTTCAGTCAGTTCTGTACCGTCTTTATCAAAGACGCGATGCCAGTGCAAGTGGTTGATGCCCGCAAATTTGAAAAACAAGTCTTTTTCTGGTTTCCCTAAAACAGCGGATGCACTCTTCACTGCGCCGATCGGAACGTTACAAAGTCCGATCACTTTTTCCCAGTTGCCGTAGCGCAATACGGCTTCTGTTACCATTCCGGCAGGATTTGTGAAATTGATCAACCACGCATTTGGACAAAGTTCGCGCATATCGCTTACGATATCCAAAATGACAGGGATCGTCCGGAAAGCTTTAAACATTCCTCCGGCACCGTTTGTTTCTTGCCCAATCATTCCATGTGAAAGTGGGATGCGTTCATCTTTGATTCGCGCGTCGAGAAGTCCAACTCGAAATTGTGTGGTCACGAAATCTGCATCTGGTAATGCTTCACGACGATCAAGTGTCAAATGAATTTCGCAGTCGATTCCTGCTGCTTTAACCATGCGTTTTGCCATATTGCCGACAATTTCAAGTTTCTCGCGACCTGCTTCGATATCCACTAGCCATAATTCTTTTATTGGAAGTTCACTGTAGCGTTTGATAAATCCTTCAATCAGTTCTGGTGTATAGCTTGAGCCTCCACCAATTGTTACGATTTTTACTCCGTCTTTCATAAGTATCGAACCCTCCCAAAATTAAGCGTTTTCTTACTATTTGATGATAATTTATGTAATGCATTACAGGTCAACCCCCTTTTTTGAAAATTTTTTATTTCTGGTTTTATGCTATACTAAAATTGGATAACAGAGCGAGGTGTCTGGATTGGCAAATATTCAAGAAATTGCAAAACGAGCTGGTGTATCTTCGGCAACGGTTTCCCGAGTGATTAATCAGCGCGATTACGTTAGTGAGGAAACAAGAAAGCGTGTTCAAATGGTGATTGACGAACTGGACTATGTTCCAAATCTTAATGCGGTTTCGTTAAAAAAAGGCGCGACTAAATTGATTGGGCTTGTAGCTCCCATTTTTCAGGATTCTCCAGGCATTTTCATGCAAAATTTCACGAATGCCGCGCAAGAACATGGGTATAATGTGACGCTTTTTATGACAAACGGAAATCGCGAGAAGGAATTAGAAGCGCTTGAAATGCTGCGTCGTAAACAAATTGATGCGCTTGTCCTCGTCATCCGTCAAAATGAATGGGATGTGATCGAACCTTATACCAAATACGGGCCGATCGTTACCTGGCAACGCGTTGAGCATAAAAAAATCGCCTCGGTTTTCATGGATCAATATGAAGGCTATACGCTTGGGCTTGAGCATCTTTACGAGCGTGGTTACCGCCGAATTTGCAATGTTTACGGCTTTACAAGCGGACTGAATACGCAAAGCCGGATGCAAGCTTATGCCGACTTTTGTAAGCACCACAATCTTGACCCGCACGAAGTCAAACACTTTTACGGGATGGGGACGCGAGCCCAAGGAGAAGAGCTCGTACATTTTTTCAAAAAGACAGCGAATAAACCGGATGCTTTTTTCACGCCAAATGATTATCTGGCCGCGGGGATTGTGTCCGAGGCACGTAGGCAAGAACTGCGGGTTCCTGCAGATTTCGCCGTATGCGGCTTTGACGACCTGGAAGTGGCGCATTTATTTGATATGACGACTATTCACTACCCGGTCGATAAACAGGCTTTAAACGCCTTTACAATCATCCACAACGAGCTCCAGCAAGCAAACCAAAAACTCATTCCACTAAAATTTTACTTGGTGGAACGAAAAACGACTTGAACAGCTGGACTGGTTAAACAAAAAAGCTTCTTCTGTTTTCAAACAGGAGAAGCTTTTTTGATGCTACTTTTAAAAAATAATGTGGTCTTCCAGTAAACTCAGATTAGTAATGATGAGTTGATTTTTCGTAACCTTGATCACTTTTTCTTGCTTAAGTTGGCGTAAAATTCGACTGACACTACTTGCCGAAGAAATCCCACAAAACTTTGCGATTTCTTCATTTGTTACTGGAAAATCAATCACAATCCCGTCATTTGTTTCCACGCCGAAAAAATCATAGAGCTCATAAATTTGTGAACAAACCGCCCCCATTTTTCCATTCATAAGCATTTGTTGCATTTTTTTCATCATATAAAGCAAACGGTGTCGGTAAAATTCCTTCACGTAGTGTTGTAGCTCAGGACTGTCGTTGATATCCTTCCAAAATTGCACGCGATTGATTCGGTAAAATTCAGCGTAATCCGATTCAATGCGAATATTGTAAGGAGCGTCAATAAACTGCGAATATTCATCTTTTAAAATCGAAACGATTTCCGATTCTTGAATATAGCGCAAGTTGAATTCCCGCCCGTCATTTGAAATCACACTTGCCTTTACAATTCCCTCTTTTAAAATGTACGTATAACAATCTTCAAGTCCTTCGTAAGTTAAATATTTGTGATACCCCTTTCGAACGATTGGAAAGTCATTTTCTTCCACATAATTTCTTAACACACGATTATCCAACTTTTCTTCCCCGCCTTTTTGATCCGCTAAAAAAAGCATATAAAAAATTCATCCAGTAAACATTAACATTTGTTAATAAGATTCGTTACTTATAATTTTACACATGAAGTGCGCTTTTCGACAAGTCTTTTTCGCCTTATACTGAGAAACATATTACGAAAGAAAAGAGGAAGAAAGATGAACATTTGGATGAACGCTATTGTCGAACGTCTCGACACAGCTTATAGCAACAGATTTGATTCAAAAGCAGCACTGATTTTCTTAAACGATGCGTATCAAAGCGCCATGGAACTGATGCGGGAGCTTACGATCCGGGAATCACCGGAATCAAGAGAATTCCTGCGACTCTTCATGACGACAAGAGACTTATTTGTGGAACAGCTCGTTGATCGCTATCCATCCAACTACAATGAAATTGCTGCAAGAATTGAAAAAATCAAAGCGCTACAAAAGATTGGGGAACGAAATTCTTATGCCAGAAAAGCTATTTAATAAATATTTTATCGGTGTGACGGTCCTTAATTTCATCGTCTACCTCGTTTATTATTTGCTCATGGTCATCATCGCCGTGATCGCGCAAGATGATCTTGGAGCAAGCATGAGTGAGGCGGGTTTTGCTTCTGGGATTTACATTATCGGAACGCTTCTTGCACGTTTATTAATGGGGAAACAAATCGAACTCCTCGGCAGAAAATTTGTTCTCCGAGCAAGCGCTTTGTTTTACCTTGCTACGACCGCTTGTTACCTTTTTATCCCTAGCCTTGGAATTTTATATCTCATCCGTTTCTTAAACGGATTTGGCTATGGCGCGATCTCAACTGCGACAAATACGATTGTGACAGCTTACATTCCACAAGCGAAAAACGGCGAAGGAATTAACTATTACGGCTTAAGTACGAGCCTTGCAGCAGCCGCAGGTCCTTTCCTCGGCATGTTACTTTTAAGCGCCACAAATTTTGAATTTATCATCTGGCTGTCCATCAGCTTGATTTTGGCGGTTGCGATCGCTTGTTTCTTGTTTCCAGTCAAAAATATCCAATTATCTGCGGAACATAGAGCTGCCATTAAATCTTGGAATTTTAGCAGCTTTATTGAAAAGAAAGCCTTATTCATCACTTTTATCGCCTTCTTGATGGGGCTTGCCTACTCGAGTGTGCTGTCGTTTTTGTCTTCTTATGTCAAAGTGATCGATCTTGTTTCAGCAGGCTCATTTTTCTTCGTGGTTTATGCGCTTGTTATCACGTTTACTCGTCCTGTTACGGGAAGAATTTTCGATGCCAAAGGGGAACAATATGTCATGTATCCAAGTTACATCTTCCTCGCGGCAGGTTTGCTGTTACTGGGTGTTACAACGAATAACTGGACACTGCTTATCTCTGGCGCCTTTGTCGGGCTTGGGTACGGGACTTTTATGTCGAATGGTCAAGCGGTTTGTTTGAAACTCGTGAACACACACCGAATCGGCGTTGCGCTTTCGACTTATTTTATTGGTTTAGATTTAGGGCTTGGCGTGGGGCCGTATATTATGGGGATTCTCAAAAACGCCACTTCTTTTAGAGGACTTTATCTGATTGCAAGTGTTATTCCACTTATTTGCGCTATTTTTTATTGGATCAATCATAAAATGAAAAGCAAGAAATGGGAACGCGCTGGGGCTTCACTTGAGCAGGTTTCGGCAAATGAAGAACGAATTTAAAAATAAGAAGCGGGCATGTACCCACTTCTTATTTTTAGCATGTTGCTGGATTCAATTTCCATCCCAGCTTTTAATTTGTGCTAAGGAATCTTTGTAATACTGACTTAAAACGTCTAGATAGTTTCCATCTTTTTCCGCTTTGAATGGATTTGGACCTTCTGCTACCATCTCCATAATAATCGGACCTTTATAGTTTACTTTATGTAAGGCTTCGATTTGTCCTTTGATATCTGCATGCCCATTTCCAACGGCTTGGCGGTTCGAATCTGCTACATGATACATCCCTAATTGGGTGTTCACTTGCTCCAAAGTAACAACTGGATTCGGTTCTTCGATATTCATATGATAGGCATCTAGTAAAACTGACAATGCAGGGCTCGCCACATCTCGAATCAATTGCAAGGCTTCAGCTCCAGTTACCACTTGATGGTTTTCATAGCGATTCAAAACTTCAAAAACGACAGCAATCCCCAATTTTTCTGCTTTTTCCATAACTGTTTTCGTACTTTTCACAAGCCTTTCCCAGTCGCGTGTCGCATCACCGCTTCCTTCGATTTTTCCGACTTCTCCGTGCAAACAAATTCGAAAAGCGCCCAGTTCGGAAGCCCAGTCAAGTAAATTTAAAAAATAAGTCACTGCTTGCTTGCGAACTTCTTCGTCAGCAGAAGAAATATCCACATTATTCGGTGTCACGGAAAGAACCTTTAATTGATATTGCTTCAGTAAACTCGCAAGTTCTGCTGGATTCTGTGCCAAATCCCCTTCTACTTCAACACCTGTTACGCCGATATTCTTTGCCAATTGACACTTTTTTTCAACCGAAATATCGCCAAAACTCCATAAACAAATCCCATAATCTCGCATTTCAAATCCCCTTCCATTTTCACGCCACACCTTCAATTTTTAAGACTATCATTATTATTTAAAAGAAAAAAGTAAACCCTTACAAAAAAGCATACCGCAATCAAAATGAGTCATGCTATACACCACTTTTTTAGTGTATCAAAAAACAGAAGCAATCTTCAAAGAAAATTGCTCCGCTAGTTTTAAAAATTGTCGGCTTTTTGACTAAAACATGAATTCCGCCAGCCGTGCACTAGCCAGCCACATTTAGTCGATTTTATTTTTTGATGTCACATTTCCATTTTGATGATGAGTTAAAATTGGAATAGCAAGTGAAATAAGCAAGGTGCCCATTATTGCTGGAGCTGCATGACCAAGAGACACATAAATTTGTCCCCCGATTAACGGTCCTATAATTCTTGCAAGGGATTGTACAGACTGGCTGCTCCCTTGAATACGGCCTTGTTCGCTCGATGAAACAGACTTCGATAAAATCCCATTAAATGCAGGTCCAAATAAGGAATCTCCAAAACCAAAAACAAACATTCCGACTACAAATAACGGTGCGAATTGGAAAATGGCTGAACTTGCGATAAAGAGATAGCCAACTACGTCTAGACCTAAACCAAGCCTGGCAATTCCTGTATCACTTAACTTTTTGAGTAATTTCGGCATAACAAATCCTTGGGCAACGATATCTTGAATTCCCATAATCGAGAAAGTAAGTCCAATTAATACTGGCTGCCACTGAAAAGTATCTTTCGTAAATTGCGAAAAGATCGCTTGCAAAGAGCCATTGGGAATCCAAATCAAGAATCCAGCGATGAATAGCCTTGCCAAATGTTTCATCGAAAAAAGTTGAACCAGTTGCGTGAAGGGATTCAACTGGCTTCGCTCAATTCGCTTAAGTCGCTTTTCCTGAGTTAAACTTTCCGGGATGTATAAAATTCCGAAAAGAAAGTTTAAAAAAGTAACAGCTGCCCCGAAAAACATCGGCATTGCATAACCAAAATGAGCCAATAAACCTCCTATTGTCGGTCCGATCGCAACTCCGGTGCCAAACAAAGCACTGACCCAGCCAAAATATTTGGTTCGTTCTGCTTCAGGAGTAATATCAGCAAAGTAAGCAAACAGTGTACTAATGCTACCGCCCGTAATTCCTTCAAGAATTCTGCCAAGAAATAATACCCAAAGCGCGCCGCCGATTCCAAAAATCAAGTAACCGATGGCTGCTCCTAAAAGACAAACTAATAAAACAGGGCGTCTTCCCAAACGGTCGCTTAAAGTACCTAGCACCGGAGAAGCGAAGAATACGCAGATCGCATAAACCGAAGTCAGCGCTGTGACGGTAAATGCTTGGCTTTCAGGTGTTGCCGCATAAGGAGCAACGAGAAATGGAATAATTGGTGTGATAATGCTTAAACCTAAACCGCACAGAAAAATAGATAACAGACCAAAAATGAGTGCCTTTTTTTCTGGAACGGAAGGTGGTTTTCTTTCAATTTGTAACAATAGAATATCTCCTTTTTTGTTTCTTTGTCAACAAAAATCATAACTCGTTTTTGTGTCCTTGTCAACAAAAAAAGAAACAGCCCCTTATTAACCGTTTCTTTCCTCACTTTTCGATTTTCTATTTTGTTTATCGATTTCTTCATCCAAATGTTCACGATAACGATCCACAAATTTCATCATGCCTTCTAGTTCCTGCTCAGTAATTGTATCAAATACTGATTGATCGCGTTCCCTAAATTCCTGATGGAGCTCAGTATGAATTTGATCTACTTGACGACCTTTTTCAGTTAAGCGAAAATAAATTTCCTTTTTATTTTCTGGCTTTTGATAGCTCTCAACCACGCCTTTTTCCATCAACTTTTTTGTCATTTTACTCATGGCACTTCTAGTCATGTAAAAAGCTTCCGCAAGTTTGGTCACATTCACCTCACTATTTTTCTGAATAAACTCCAAACAGTGAACTTCAGCAGGTTTATAGCCACTTAAACTTCGTTCCATCTTGCTTTTATTAAGCCAGACTAATTTATTATACACATCTCGAAACCCAGTCAAAAGCCGTTCTTCGTTATTCATCAAGCTTCATCCTCTCTATTTCCTGCTTCCATTATAATAGAATTTTGTTTCCCCTTCAACAAAACTCAAATAAAAAAAGAGAGGTTTCCCTCTCTTTAGTTAATCTCGAAAAGAATTGGTCTGATCAATGTAGATCATTTCTTTCAGAAAATCTTTATAATAGCCCGATTCAAAATGTGAAAAGGAATGACCAAATGGATAATAAAAATCACCTATATAGCCCTTATTTGACAGATCAATAACCCGAACGTTTGGGGCAACAGATAGAAAATAGTTATTTAAACGATCCCAAAGAAGTTGAGCTTTCTGAATCGCCATTTTATTTTGGTAGTTCGCCACTTTTTGATTTTCATCATAATACTTATAAGTAAAGCCACCTTTATTTAAAATAATGCGCTCTTCAGGAATAATTTCCATCAATTTCGACAAAAATTCATCAGCATGTTTCTTCCAAATCTGATAAAAAGCCTCATCGTCAGAGTGATCCAGTATTTCTTTACACGGAATGGCATCGAATAGCGGCGAGCCTTCCAAAATATAGCTACCTGTTATCGCGGACTTATCATCGAGCCAAATGATCGGCCTGATTGCATCTGGATATAGATCAATCAAAAAATAATCCGGCTGTGCGGCTTCAAGCCGCTGAAAGAAATCCTTTCGAAAATCATCCTTAACATTTCCAAATTCCGTTGCCGTAAACGTATCCGCGTATTCATCAAACGGAATTTCACCCGCATAAGCAGGCGTTGTCGCACTGATCAGCGAAGTATGTGTTTGCGTGAACTGGACATTAAAAAACGACTTATAATCTGGGTTAAAATATGGTGATGTATTGAAAGCATTTCGGCTAAAACAAGTCCCCATCACTACAAGCTTCTTCGGTTCTTGCTTCGTGGTAGGCGCTGCGACAAAGCGAATGGTCAAATCGCCCATTCCATTTTTCATTAGTCGTGCACGATACTTTCCTTCATTCACCAATTCAAATTTTGGTTCAAATTCAATACTATCCGGAACGAAAATTGGCAAATCAAGGCCTTCACTTGTACGGATAAAGCCATCCCACTTTTCATCTGGTTCATAAGTTTTAAGAGGATAAAGCGTTTTTTGAGAAAGCTTGACAACATAAGAACGAAATTTTTTTGTAACTGGTTGAACAGTTTCTTCAAGATATTCAAACGTTGAAAGCTTTGGATCACGCCGTTTTAGCACAAACCCAATTGGTGAAATTTCTCTCTGGAATTCAAAACCAAGTGAAAAAACGCCAAGCCTTTCTTTAAAAGTCGTTAAATTCACTAGGTTATGGAGCTCTTTCCGATAATAAAAGGACAAGCGCTTCGAACCTGTTACATAAGACTCTAGTGAAGTTCTATATGGTTCTTTTAGCAAAAATTTTTGCGGGATCTTCCCTGCCACGCTAGAGTCCACTTCAACGTTCGCTAGTTTTGAGCCAGTCCATTTTGATCGCAATTCAATAAACGGATCAATATTATTTGTTTCATCGATTAAAAATTCTTTAGAAAAAAAGTCTATTGGTAATGAAAATTGAATATGCCCATTCTCTACCTTTCCAACTGCCAATGCCTTGCGTTGTTCGAAAAAGTTATAAATTTCAGGTCTTGAGCGTCGTTTGAGCCAGAAAACAACATCCAAATTATCTATCGAATATTCAGACACAATACAAATATTAAGCTGTAGTTTTTTTGTGTTTAACGAAAACTCTTGTAATGTTGCTTGAAAAGGTTTAGGCTCACTGACAAAGGTGAATAAACCTTCAGTGAATCGGAAGATAAAACTATGTAAAGAATCTTCCACAGAAACCTTTTCAAACGAAAGTGGTTGATCTACCTTCAATAAAACATCCTGCTTTCCACTCTTGCAAAGAAAGCGCCATTCCGTTTCTCGATCTGTTAACGAATGTTGGAGAACGAGATTAAGAGGTAGAATAATTTCATAGCCTCTATTCACTTTTTGAACTTCCAACTCAAACTTTCTTGCAGGTCGGAGGAACTCTCTTCGCTCTTTATAAAAAATTAAAGCAGAATCCAAAGTAATATTCTTAGAAACAAAAATTCGCCACTCTTTTCTTTCCTCATCCCATGAAATTTTTTGCGCTATAATCATACTCTTTTATCCTCCATGAATTCTCAATACTTTACATCTAATTGTAGCATTATTATTTTTTTTTTTATACTCTTTTGCAATTTCCAGCAGGTGAGTGGCTAAAAATAACTAATTGTTTCTAGACGTCATATTCCAATTCTTTTTCCGCTTGTTCGATGAAATCAAATGGTGTTTGAACCGTTTCTGGGTCCAACACTTTGGCTCCTATTCGCAGCTCCAAACGAACCCTGTATTTCGTTTTAAATTCGCCTTGATTCGCTTCTTGGATTCTTTCTTTGATGCGCTCCATCACAAGTTTGCTTCCCGGATCATCCGTCAGAAGAAGGAGCCCCCAAGTGGCTTCTTCTTTATTGAGCAAATAAAGCACATCACTCGTGCGGATGCTTGCTTCAAGAAGCGCCGAAATATCTTGAAGGGCCACTCGCATTTCTTCGTTACTTTGGAACCTTTTTAATTCCTTCCAGTGCCGCACTTTCACAACTAATAAACTAAGCGGCAAATTGTAGCGTGTTGAAATACTTTGAAAGATTGCTTCATCATTTTGGAAAGAAACAATGTTTTTTAGGAGCGTATCTTCATCAATCGTCCCTAGATACTCATTTTGATTTTTGATTTGAGCATTTTCGGTCTGTAATTTCGTCGCTTGGCGCGTGAATAAATGGATAGTAACCGTTAGAAGAGGCGCCATCAGTAGCCAAAAATAAGACGCAAGCGAATAGTCAAAGCCTTTTATCAAACTAAGATACAAAATAAAGCTGGCATAGCCAAAAATGAAAATGACATTGAGCACAAGTCCAAACGTTAAATTCGTAAAATAAGTAACGATCGCAATAAAAAAACTAAGCGTGAGGAAAATCAGATTTTCAAAGTAAAGATCCGGACTATGCGCCGTAAAAGCCACACAAGCAAAAGAAAGCAGGATGAAAAGTAAAAACCCAATATCCGTCATTAAATTTTCTTGATTTTTTTTCATAATTTCTCTCCTATTTATTCCGATATTTGCGAACTAAGAAAATCGTGGCAACGACTAACAAAACGAGGAGTAAAAGCGCGACAACGCCAAATGGAATGACTGCGCGATTCACTTGAAGCATGTCGCCGATCTTAGAAGTTTCTCCGCTTGCTGCTACTTTCTTGAAACGGTAGCTGTGAATATTTTCATCTTGGTCGATTAGGACTCCGTCGCCATATGTTTTACTTAGAAACTCGTTTGACCCGAGTAAATTCGATCCCAGTTCCGTCATTTCAGGCGTTGGTCCAGTTACGGCAAGGAAAGCTCGCTTTTTGTTATAAATCGAAGGTAGAAGTTGCACACTGCCTAGTTTCTCGCCATAACTCGGGTCGATTTTCATTTTTTCATTGGAAACAAAATAATTTCCTTGTTTGTTATAGGCAAAATACAAATCTGAACTGGCCTTCGCCATCACTTGATTTTGCTTCTTATTTCCAATAACAATCAGATTTTTATTTTCATCTTTGACAGAAAAATCTTTGCTGCGAATGACTTCAAGCGCCCCACCGTTTCCTGTCACTGAGCTTCCGAGCAAGTGGAATAAATTTTCTAACGTTCCAAATTCATGCTCACTAAGTTGGTCTCGTAAGACAATCAGAGTATGATCAAACTCGCCATCTTGGATAAATGGATAAGGATAGTGACTAAATAGTAGATCTTCTTGTTCGTCCGTTTGAAGATTTAAGCGCGTATCCGAAGTGATGAAGCCCCACGGGATCTCTGAATCTGCTGTAAAACCACATTCATTGTCTTCCAAGATAAAATCAAATGCGACAGTGAGATTAAAGTTTCCTGCTACTTTTAGATCTTTGGGTACTCGCACCGAAAAGTGATCCCCGTTTGCTTCTTTTTCAGAAAGTTTCTTACTGGCAATAGGTTTTCCGTTAATAAGAACCGTGACAAGCGAATGTTTAAAATCAAGGTTTTCCGCATAGCGAAAATGAAGATCGAGTTTTGTTCCGTTTGTAATCGACTGATTAGGCGCAAGCTTCACAAAGTAATCTTGCTCCACATGTCCGGTTCCCTTCACCCGGTCACCTGATTCTGTTAGTTTGACTTCCTTTGAAAGGTTTTCCTTCCTTGTTGTCACATTTTCGTCTTCACCTACCCATTTTTCTGAAACCATAAGTTGATTGGTCAATTCTTCGTTGCCCAAAAGTCGCCCAGCTGTTTCAAGCGCCTTTTTATTTTTAGAAGTCACAATGAGAACTTGCTTATCCCCTTCTTGCACAAGCTTCATGAGTGCTTCCTTCTTCAAATGCTTATCGTCTGGAATTTGCTGCTTCCATTTTGCTTGCAAGTGAGAATAATCGGCTAGTAAAAGTCGGTAGCGACTCCTATCCCACTTGTCGCCTCCAGAAACAGTTGAAAACGGAATGGAAGACGAATCGGTTGCATTGTTGCGCGATGAAAACGAAGCAAGCGCCCTCAGCCCAGCAGTCATTTCTGCATTGCTACTTTTCGCTCGCGTAAAGACTCCGCTCATTTTTTTCGAAATGGTATCTATTCCCGTAAATCGCTTGTTAAAATCCGCGATCGTTGCTGAAAACGGCTTTTCGTCATAGTTTACTTCTATGCTTGTCGCCTTATCAATATGCAACCAGTTCGCCGGCGTTTCATCGATCGTACAGCGATCATCCGTCCGCGTCGAATAAACAAAACCCTCGATCGTTAGCACATTTTCGCCCTTTTTTAGCTTCTCCTTCGGCACTTCCAGTTCAAGCTGCTTGGCGCCGCCCGTTTTTCCATCAGGCCGAAACGAGTGAAAAAATACGCCATTTATACGAAACGTTAAGCTAGAAACCTCTTGTTCCAGAAGTGGCGAAACCCGGTAAACCAGTTTCAACTTAACCGAATTTGTTTGCCAGTAATCTTCCAGTGTAAAACTTTCCTTCGTCGTCGTGAATTTCCCTTGTGCTTCTCGGTCCGAATCAAACGGAAACGAATAAGTGTTCCCTGCAGCTTCTGCTTCTATACGGACTGCAAATAGAAAAATCCCAATCAGAAACAATCCTGCCAACCATTTTTTCATGACTTTCCTCCTAAAATCTTTCTGTTTTATACCATTTCGTTTCTCTTTTCAAAAGCGTATCTTTCAAGAAAATGTAAAACCCATATGCCGCGACCACCATCCAAAGTTGGCAATATGTCACATACATCAGCATAATGTACCCCAGGTTGGATAGCGAAATCTCGTCTTTCTCGGTTGAAAGTGTAATAAACGTCCCCGTGATAAAAAGAAGAATCGCAAGAATCCAGAGCGAGCCGCTAAATCCCGCGAGCGTCGTGTGGACGTATCCTAGTAAATGCAAAACGAGCAACGTATCACTTAAAAGAAGCGAGCTCAGCAGCAGAAAATAAATCGAAAGAAAATATAAAATATCAAAGCGAATTCGCCTTGCTGACTTTTTAAACAGCAAGGGAACATTTTTCAAAATGACATAAATATTCCCCTTCGCCCAGCGCGCACGTTGTTTAAACCAAACAGCCAAAGTTTGCGGTTCCTGTTCCCAAGTAACGGCTTTCGATTGGAATTTGATGTGATACCCCATCATATAAATTCGAAAGCTGATTTCTGTATCTTCGGCAACGGCTTTAACATCCCAGCCCCCAATTGCTTCAAGAATCGAACGGCGCACAATAAAATTCGTCCCTGGAATCGTGCATAGTTTAAAGAGTGACCAGCGTCCAGCTTGTGCCATCCACTGAAAAGACAAGGTTTCGATGTTAATAAACCGAGTTAGCCAGCTTGCATCACGATTGCACGTTCGAAATTTCCCGATAACGGCGCCTAGCTTTTGGTCATGCAAAATCTCTGAAACTAGATAGCGTAGAGCAGGTTTTTCAGGGGTATTATCTGCATCATAAATCGCGATCAAATCCCCGCGACTTTCCTCAAAGCCAATGTTAAGTGCATTCGATTTTCCCTTACCACCTGTTTTTGCATCGGTGTTTATAACCTGAAAATTTCGGTGCGGGTAACGCTTTTTCACACCCTCAAGTACCCTTTCGCTTTCATCAGAAGAATTATCGTTAATCACAATGAGTTCATAGCGGTCTTCCGGATAATCAAAAGCAAGTAAAGATTCCACCGTTCGTTCAATAACTTTTCCTTCATTGTGTGCCGGAACCATGATGGAAACAAATGGAAATCCCCCTTCAATCGTCGGAATCTCCCTCCGCTCATTCCGCAAATAATATACGTAGCCAGCAATAATTAAAACAATATTTACAAGCAACAAACTCCAAATGCAGATCACTGCAAAAAGCGATAAATAATCTGCTACTGTCATGCCTCGTCCCTCATTTCAAATACTTTTTACGATAAATTCGGTAGCCAATCATAAATAACAATGAAAAAATCACTAGGGTTATCAGTATAATCACACTGAAAATTTTCGATTGAACAGAAAAAAATCCGTTAGTGACGCTTTTGGTTGCTCATCTTGCTGCTTTTTTAAATCCGATTTTAGTTTTGGATCTGGTTCTTTCCCGTTGATAGTTACTTGCCCTGCTTTAAATTGAATCGTATCAAGCTTCGTCGTTACTGTGTGATCAAGCTTGCCATAATCCTGAATCGATTGCTTTTTAAGCATATTTAGTAACTGGTTCCACTTTTCATCTTTCTCAAAAAGTGAAATACCAAGAACAGTTGGAACCTGAAACAAGTTTTCTTTCGCTGTTTCTCCGATCCAATTTTGATAAGCCGTGCCGTCTAGATAAAATGGCGCGTCCTCGGTAAAAACCGCTTCTTTCGTTTTGGCTGTAAACATTTTGGCTTTCTGACTTGGAAAGAAAATACCCGATGAAAAAGGTAGCAATCCTTCCGAACGATAAATCGCATCCTGCAACCAGTAATCTTCTGCACTCACCCCAAGCGGTGCAATTTCATTTGTAGCTAAAAAATGAATCGAACTTTGCATGACTCGTTCCAGTTCATCAGGCTTACTTGCCCCAGCTGAAACAACTGGAACATTCACAAGGATGCGTCCTCCGCGCTCTTCCAAATAACGAAGCAAGTCCGCATAGCGCTTCGCAGCTAGTGATTCTGTATTTTGAAATACCGGACCTGCACTGACGAGAAACGGAAGATTGGCTTGATAAAACGAATCTGCTCGCTTTTTGACTTGTTTAAAATCAACAAATGGATTGACATCTCGAAGCACTACAAATTGTTGTGGAGCTGAAACTGGAACTTTATAAAGAGTGGTTAAAACATCCAAAAGTAATGCTTCACTTGGTGTATCTTTTTGTAGGAAGCTTGCATAACTCCTTTTGCCTTGTTTCACAGCAAAGGGACCAGACGAATTCGTTGTTTGGACTTTTCCAATGGGATCACCAGTAAATTGTGTCACCAGTGGGGTTTTGCTTGCCATAATTGGTACAAAGTTTGTTCCACGATCATTTCCCATTTGCAGTTGCGCATCTTGAAGCAGCTCTATTTTCAAATGTAATGCCTCTCGCAACCAATTTGGGGGCTTTTCCCCAATGAATAAAAGCGTTTCTTGAACTTGCTTTAGTTTTTGGCTTAGCTCATCCGATAAATCTGCTGGCTCATTTTGCAAGACAATCACATGTGAATAGAAAGTCAGGTTCTTCGCTTCTGAAGCTTGCATGAGCTTGACACTTGTTCCAACCGAAATGAGCATCCGAACGAGCAAATCGACATTTCCATTTTTCGCCCCTTGTTTATCCAGGCTATCATAGATAACCACCGTTTCAGGTTGTTCATTTGAAACCGCAAAACTCGTGTGAGGAAGACAAACTGATGAAAAAATGATGAAAAGTATTAGCAGGATTCTTTTTTTCATTTTGACTTGTTCCTCCTATCTGAAAGCATTTTGCCGAGCGAAGCTATTCCTATCAAGAGAGCTAAATCAAAACAAACATTAAATAAAAATTCATGTTTGGCAAGATCGGCTTCACCGTCTCCGATAAAGCTGATCGCAATCACGGCGAACCCAGTTGCAACAAGTAAAAAAGCAAGCGCTCCTTTTACCAAACCTTCCTTATCTTGCTGTTTGATTCGGCGCGGGATTTTCCAATTGTAACTCGCTAGGAAAACGAGGCTAAGCAAAATAAGCAAACCAACTGATGGCGGCGTCATTTTTGCTTTTACATCGCTATACAAACTAAAGAAATGGGATTTTGCAGCAAATGGTTTTTGAGCGGACTTGTCGTAATTCCCCATTTCATGCGGTCGAATTTGGAAAGCTTGCTTGGTGGAAATTTCAAGCATGGCTGCTAATTCGCTTGGATGCGTCAAATAAAATTGCAACACGCTTCCGAAGCTATAATCATCATAAAAGGCTCGCTCGATTAATTCGCTATCTGGATCGATCATTTTATACTTCTGGTAATAAGTTGTTCCTTTTAATAAAGCGAATTGCGGATTCATATCGAGATCACGTAAGGCTTTTTCTGGCTTTTGAGCTTTCAGCAAAACGCCTTGACTCATTGTTTGATACTGATTAATTGTGACGAAGGTCTTTGGGATTAGCACATAAGTTAGTACGCCTGAAATGAAGATGACTGCAAGGGAAATCCAGACGAGTAGCCGAAATTTCCGTTCTTGCTGAATCGTGAGTAAAGTAAGGCCTGAGAGAGTCAAAATGAGGGCTAGCGGAGCGTTTTGCTGTTTTGCGGTGATGAGTAGTAGGCTCCCGAAAACAAAGACGAGTAGCATGAGGTAGGGAAATTTTGCTGAGGCATCGAACCACAAAAAGGAAGCGGCAATGAACAGCATCGCTATCAGCATCAAGCCTTCCGCATAAAAGGAATTGAAATAAGCGAGATACGCTAAATCACCAAAAATGAAAACAGCTAGAAACGCCACCAGATAGCCGGTCCAGCCAGCAAGTTTCATGGTCAGTCCTTTTACGAAAAGATAAAATGCGGTCAAATAGAATAAAAAATAAACAGCGGCTAAAAAGCTAATGTGAAACACTTTTTGCGAGAAAAAAACTTTATTTAATGTGATTGCCACTTGAACGAATAAATTTTGTGAAGAAAAAAAGGCATTTCCTTGTTCGTTAAAAAACTGGTAAATGCCATATTCTTTGATAAAGTAACCAAATTGTGATGCTTCGTAATCGGAACCCAGTGTGTATAAACCGTTTCCTGAAAAGACTCGGAAAAAGTCTCCATTATCAGCAACACCAATTTGAGGCGCGACAAAAAGCAGCCAGCTGCCAATTAGCGCGACTGTGAGTGTTGCAAGTGTGGCTGGCGAAAGAATTTTATGGATAAAAACAGAAAAACGTCCAGCCTTTATTCGAGCTGTCCGCGCCAAATTGAGTAACATGTAAATTCCCCTTTAGTAAAATTCAAACAAAAAAAAGCAAACCATTCCTGGTTGCTTTTGTCATGTTGAGTATCTATTGTCCGTTTCTCATTATAACAACAAAGTATCATTTTTTACAATGACTTTTTGTCAATCATTTGAATCAATTTGGCTGCGGATCTCGCGCGCAATACATTCTATCGTATAAAGAGCTGGAAGTTGAGATGTAATGTTCGCATCTTGATACATTTCTTTATTGATATAATAAGCAATATTGGCATCAGACAAACGTGCAATGCTAGATTTTGAACTGTTGGTAATCGAAATCACTTGGCATTTTTGTGTTTTGAGCTCGTGAATATAGCGGATGATGTCTTCATTTTCGCCGTCAACCGACAAGGCAACTAGGCAAATTTTGTCCGAGAGTTTATCTGAAAGATGGTAAAACGGATGATTAAGCGGGTCTTCAATGTGAAGCGCAAGCGTGAATAAGGATGAAAAATAAAGCGCTCCGTACTCTGCAATCACGCCAGACGAACCAATTCCAACAAATAAAACGAGTTCGGATTGACGCAAAATCGACACCGCACTCTGCAGTTGTTCTTGAAATTCGTCACCTGCTGTTCGCTTTAAAAAATCAATATACGTTGTTTCGTCCGACATATCAATTGCGATGCGTCGCCTTTTTTCCGCATAGAGCTTCAGTTTGACGCGAAATTCAGAAAATCCGCTGCAGTTAAATTTGCGGCAAAAGCGCAAGATGGTTGTCGTGCTTACATGCGTTTCATCAGCCAAATCGCGAATTCGCATGTAAACGACTTTTTGTAAGTTTGCGGTAATAAAGTTATAGATTTCAAGTTCGGTATCATTTAATTCTACGGATTGTTCTAGAAATAACAAAGTCATCGCCTCCACTCGCTCATTTTACCATGTAACACTTTGTTACTCAAATGTAACAAGTTCCAACTTGAAAAATAGCTACCTAAAGGACAAATCAGGCTAGTATTTTTCGTTTATTCTTTCTATACTAAATGTGTAAAGAACAGCTGTTACGAAAATAGAAAGCGCAATCATTGGGTTGCTCTTTAAATATTGGAGGAAGCGATAATGAAAAAAAATGGTATCAAAATTGCAACGATCGGTGGCGGATCTAGTTATACGCCAGAATTAATAGAAGGCTTTATCAAACGCCAAAATGAACTGCCTGTTCGTGAACTTTGGCTTGTCGATGTAGAAGCCGGGAAAGAAAAGCTTGAAATCGTTGGTAATTTAGCTAAACGCATGGTGAAAAAAGCTGGCGTTGATATGGAAATCCATTTGACGCTTGACCGCGAAGAAGCGCTTAAAGATGCGGATTTTGTCACAACACAACTTCGCGTTGGATTGCTTGATGCACGGATTAAAGATGAACGAATTCCAAATTCTCACGGCGTAGTTGGGCAAGAAACGAACGGTCCCGGCGGTATGTTTAAAGGACTTCGGACAATTCCAGTTATCCTTGATATTTGCCGCGATATGGAACGGCTTTGTCCGGATGCTTGGCTGATTAATTTTGCAAACCCCGCTGGAATGGTGACAGAAGCGGTTCTTCGCTATAGCAATCAGAAAAAAGTAGTTGGGCTTTGTAACGGACCAATCGGGATTGAACGCAATATTGCCGAAACGCTTGGTGTTGATCCAACTGAAATTTACGTGGAATTTGTTGGCTTAAATCACATGGTTTTCGCTAAAACGGTTTATTATCAAGGGAAAGATGTTACACGCGATGTCGTTTATAAAATGACGGAAGGTGATGCTGGTTCAACGCTCAAAAACATTAATGCAACGGGCTGGGATAAAACTTTCTTACGTACGCTCAACATGATTCCAATTGATTACTTGCGCTATTACTGGCAAACAAAAGAACAACTGGACGATCAAGCGAAAGCTTACGCGGAACACGGAACGCGTGCGGAAGTTGTGAAAAAAGTGGAAGCGGAACTGTTTGAGCTTTATAAACAAGAAGAACTAGCTGAAAAGCCAAAACAATTGGAGCAACGTGGCGGGGCTTACTACAGTGAAGCGGCTTGTAACTTGATTAATTCGATTTACAATGATAAACGTGATATTCAAATTGTCAACACACGTAATAACGGGGCGATTCTTGATATTGATCCAGATTCTGCCATTGAAACAAACTGTGTGATTACACGTCAAGGTCCAATTCCGCTTGCAAGTGGTCGTCTTCCGATTGCCATTAACGGGATTGTTCAAGAAATCAAGACGTTTGAGCGGCTTACAGCAGAAGCTGCAGTGACTGGGGATTATGACAAAGCGCTACTTGCGATGACAATCAATCCGCTCACACCTGGTGACGCTGAAGCTCGCATTTTACTTGATGAGCTACTCGAAGCGCACAAGGAATATCTTCCGAACTTCTTCAAGGAAGCTTAAGAGTCCGAAGCAAAATTAAAAGCCAGCAAGGCGCGTGCGCCTTGCTGGCTTTTCTTCTAGCGTGCAATCAGTGTATCTACGCCTGAATGCGCTAAAATATAAGTAGAAATACTACCAAGTACAATTTTTTCAACTTTGTTTAACCCTGTCGCACCGGCAACAATTAAATCTGCGTCAAACTCTTCTGGAATTTCTTTAGCTAGTATCGTTTTTGGATTTCCACTTTCGACATATGTCACAATTTCTTTTATGCCGGCTGATTCGGCTCGGTCGCGGTAACCAGCAACGCGTGATCTTGCTTTTTCTTTCGCACGCTCTTCAAGGGAACCATCATAAGAAATATTGGGCGAAAAGGAGCGTAAATCGACTACACTCGCAATTCCAAGCGCTGCCCCGTATTTTCCAGCTAGTTCAAGCGCTTTTTGAAAAGCTCGATCCGCCTGATCTGAACCATCGACGGCGACTAAAATTCGTTGATAATTTTCCATAACCCCTACCTCCTACATTCGAGTTCTTCATTTCCCTTTACCCAAAAATTGCCCTTTCTACCCTTTTTCACGAAAAAAAAGGACTTTCTTTTTTCGAGAAAATCAGGTTATGCTATACTTAACTTATTCAATAAAAAGGGGCTAAAAAATGAATAATGAAAAGCAACTCAATCAGCAAATAGCCATGTTTTATTTTGCTTACAAAAGTTTCACGGATTCTCTAGATGCGATCATTTCGCCACGTGGTCTTTCGCATCTCCATCACCGGATTCTTTTTTTTGCAGAACAAATTCCTGGAATGACAACGAGTGAGCTGACCAAGATCCTAGAAATTAGCAAGCAAGCGCTCGCGAAGCCGCTTCGTGAGCTCAAAGAAAAGGGACTCATTTATATTGCAGTAAGTGAAGAAGATCAGCGGAAACGAACGCTTTTTCTTACTTCAACCGGGATTCACCTTATGCGTGACTTAAGTCGCCAACAGCAAAAGCAATTTATCGAGGCTCACAAGCAAGCAGGCGATCCAGACGGGGCTGCTTTTACCGCTGTTTTAAAAGAATTTGCGAAGGATCGTCCGGGTATGCCATTTATTGACCAATTTTAGGAGGTTTTTTGATGGAAAAATTACTTTTTATCCAAACTGGATTTGGTGTTGATGTTCATGGACAGAATGTTACAAAAGCGGCAGAACGCGCCGTCCAGCATGCCATTTATCATAACTCAATGCCTGGAATCGAAGAACTGTTACCAAACCAAGATTTAAACAATATGAAAGTGCGCATCAAGCTTGCCGTTCCTACGGATAAAGATTTACTTGACAAAGAAGCTGTTAAGAAACTAATTCCTTATGGCACGGTTGAAGTGGAACTAATGGATGGCGGTATGATTACAACAAGTGGCATTTTCCTTGCTGAAAAGGAAGACAAAAATGAAATGATGTACATCGTAAATGCCTCCGTTGAAACTGGCTATTAAAAGAAATAAACCGGAAAGTCCTTAAGCTTTCCGGTTTATTTGTGTGCTTTTTCAAGTGCAAGCAGTTGCGTTTTCATATCTAGGCCGCCTGCATAACCAGTTAATGAACCATCTTTCCCGATCACGCGATGACAGGGAACAACAATCCAAATCGGATTGGCTCCAATTGCTCTTCCAACAGCGCGAACAGCTGATTTTCGTCCGATTTTTTCTGCAATCTCCCCATACGTCGTTGTTTCCCCGTAAGGAATTTCGAGGAGTGCTTGATAAACATGTTTTGAAAAAGGGGTAACTTCAAAATCAAGCGGAAAATCAAATGTTTTTCGCTTTCCCTCATAATAATCAAGAAGTTGCTTTTTTTCCACCACAAGCTTTGCTTCATCTTGCTGCAAGACTTCTTTTGGCAGATGTCTTTTTTGCCAGCTTTTTAATTGGTCAAGGCTGTTTCCGATAAAACAAATGCCCACATTCGTTTTAGCAAGCACCAGCCCTTGTTCTTGCATCGTGCCATAAAACATCGTTTCACCTTCTTTATTTGTAAAAATAGCTTTTTAAAAAATGATAGACTCCATCACGATCATTAGACTTTGTCACAGCATCCGCTTGTTTTTTCACAAAATGATCCGCGTTTTTCATAGCAACGCCGACACCTGCTTCTCGGAGCATGTGAAGATCATTTTCGCCGTCTCCAAAAGCGATCACATTTTCCGGTTTCACATGAAGTTCCCTTGCAAGTTCACGAACAGCTAAGCGCTTATCATGTCCCTCTGGAAGGAGCTCGATATTGTTTGCGTGTGAAGATAAGCAAGTCAAACCATTTACTTTCTCCAAAAGCTCTCGAACAATCCCAATCCGCTTCGGCCCATCGTCTTCAATCACAATCCCATTGACAATTTCCGGAATAACTTGCAGAAAATCCGTTTCTCGCTCAACAAGTTTATAACTCGGGGCAGCCACTCGCGCAGCAGCATCGCTCGTTTTCCGTAATCGCTTCCGTTCTTTCGTTGAATAAACCGTATTTTCCGAGAAAAAGGAGACGAGCATATCCTCACTTTGACAGATTCTATAAATCTCAAGTAGCACTTCTGGTCTAATTTTTGCTTTATAAAGCACCTTTCCGCTTCCTGACACCGCAATCGCACCGTTTGAAGCAATGACTCCCGCTTCTTTATGCACAGACTCCGCAAAAAAACGTGCCATCGTAAAAAGTCGACCTGTAGCCACAGTAAAATAATGCCCATCCGCTATTAAATCCTGCAAAATTTGCTTGTTTTTCTGCGAAATCATCTGGTCACTGGAAAGAAGCGTTCCATCCAAATCCGAACAAATCAAATGTTTTTCCACTTTTTCTCCCTCTTTATTTCCAAATTTCTTTTCACTTTTATTGTAACGGGAAACACGAAGTTTGTATATGAATTTTATGTGACCTTACTGTAAGGCTTGTTCGTAGTCAACTATTTGATTCGCTGCTACATCCAAGAAGCGATAATGCAAATAAAGCTGCAGTTTTCCGGTTACCGTTTGGTAAAAACTAGGCAAAATTGGAATGACCATTTCATATTGACCATCTTGACCGGGCTTTAAATGAATTTGAGTGCCCCACTTGATTGTGCGATCATCTTTTTGTAAAGACTCATAAGAGACAGGGATACTTGTCGCAAACGCTTGATTAGATAAGTATAATTCGTCTAATTTTATTTCTAACTTTTTATCTGAATGATTAGTTATACCAAGCTTAAATTTCTGATAGGTGAGTTCTTCTTTTTTTAAAGTTCCTATTTGATTCGCTTGAATAGTAATTCCACTTTTTGTTCGGATAGGTCCATTTTTTGCAAGTTTTATAGTCTGAAAATGAATGGATTGTGCAACAGAATGAAGCTTGTAGAAACGAAAACTTGCAAGGCTAGCAAGTATTAAAATGATTATGCCCAGCCAAATATAGCTTTTCTTCACGCTTCTACCTCCTCTTCTAAGTAAACCTTGCCCGATTCAAGGAAAAACAACTTTGTACAAACTTCCTGTAAAAATTTTTCATTATGGCTTGTAAGCAGTACATACCAGACTTTTTCCACTCGAAAATTAGTTCAGAAAGTAGCTTTATTCCTTTTTTATCTAGGGCATTAGTGGGTTCATCCAAAATGATAAGCGAGGGATCTTCCATGAAAGCTTGGGCTATTCCTAATCGTTGTTTCATACCGAGCGAATAATCTTTCACCTTCATTTTACTATGTACCTCTAATTCGACTCGCTTCATTGCTGCAACGATTTCGCTTTCCCCGATTTTATTTTGAACGGAAGCAAGCAATCGCAAGTTTTCTTTTCCTGTATAGTACTTAACGAAACCAGGATATTCAATGATAAATCCAGTATCTGGCGGAAATTCAATTTCCTGATATAATTTTTGCCCGTCTATTTCGATACTTCCATGATCTGGTTTTAAAAAACCCAGTAACATTTTAAATAAGACTGTTTTTCCTGATCCATTTGCTCCTTGAAATCCGTAAACTTCCCCGCTTGTCATTTCACACGAAAAGTCGGAAAGAATCGTTCGTTTTTTTAGTTGTTTACTGATTGACTTAATTGAAATTGTTCTTTTCACTCATAAAAGTAAACACCCTATTTTTACAAACATTTAAAAACTAAAAACCGCAATATGTCAACACTTAACACTATAATAATACAATGTAACTATTTACTTAAAACTATTTAAAAACAAATAAAAAGGGCAGAGCGAGGGGCGACCTTCAGGACACAGAATGAATAAAAATAACAGGCTACTGTATAAACATAAAAGTAGCCTGTTTTTATTTGTCTATAATTCCCCCTTGTTCCGTCGTTTTAACTCGCAAGTAATCACATCAGAAAAAAAACTGTTTCTATATACGTATTGTTCTATTGAAGTGGAGCCGTGCTTTTTCTTGTATCCTTGAAAACAGGGCTAAAGGCTCGAATTTCTAAAAGGGCAAGATACCTATTAACGTTCAAAGTAATTTAAAACTCACAAAAAGGCTTTTTAAGCGTCTTTTCCCTAAAAAATAACCCCAAACTACCAAAACACATCAAGAGCTCTTAGAACGTCTATTTGAACCCTTAAAATCAATATCCGATTTTCACAAGTTTCCCTACTCACAGAGAACACATTCTATACGTATGAAGAAGGCAATAAAAAACAGACTACTCAAAGTAGCCCGTTCTATTTTTTATTTTCCATCATGGATGCAAGAAACAAATCAAGTAGCCTGTCCCCTTCTTCTTGTTGTTCCTTTAAATGTTGCTCTGCACGTTGCACAAATTTCCGTGCATCTTCAGCAGCACGATTCAAACGGCGACTGCATAAACCGCCTTCTTCACGAATATGACTAAGTAAGCCCTCGAAAATGTCTCCTTCTGCCTGTTCTAGCTCCTGTGCCATTTTCCACACGTATTCTTTTTTTCCTTCTTCAAAATAGTTTAAATGCTCCCGCTCCTTTTCCAGTATTTCTTTTGCTGCTTTTTGACGAATCTGATTAAGCTCTAGTTCTTGGATAAGCTCTTCTTGTTCCATCTTTTCCGCCCCCTTATACGTCAATACTGCCGCGCTTGAGTTGACCGATAAGTTCGGTTAAATTCGTCACTATTTTGTCCGCCAACTTGTCCAACGCCTCAACTGCCACGGCTTTGTTATCGCTTAGCTGATATTTAATATCTTGGAAAACTGCTTTCGAACTTTCATAAATGTTGACTGATGCCTTATTCAGCGCGATTACATTTTGGAACTGAGTCCCTTCAAAAAGGGCGGTATCAATATAAGGGCGGTAAGCTTCTAGAACATCATGCAAGCCACCCCCGCGTAAAGAGCGCACAGCGGTTTTGATGGATTCAAGTGCTGTTTGATAAGGTTTTAGCGCGTTAATAGCTTGAGTAAGTAAAATGGGAATAGCCTCGTCTAAATTTGTAAAAGGAACATCAAGACGTTCAAACGTTCCCCGCGCGTTTTTTAGTCCTTGGATAAAATCGTCCACAGTTTCGTCTAATAAGCTTAATGTACTTGAAAAATGACTAATAACGGGGTCAAGGGAGGACACAGCATCTTCACTAAATCGCTTATAATTATTATCTAGTAATTTCTGCTTTTTCCCCATGCCGTCCTTAAGCGCTTTTGATTCTTGTAACGTAAACTCCGAAGTGGCAGGCGGTGCGGATGCGCGTTCTACTTTTTCAGTAGCGGTTAACAGCTTATCCGCTTTCTCTAGCTCCTTCGATACATACGTGACTTGTGTCCCGAAAGTCACAATTTGGTTCGTCACGACTTCTTTATTTTCGTCTATCACTTTATAATGGGCTTTCAGTTCTGCCACCATGCCATCATTGAAAAATTCGTTGTCTATCCCTTTAAAAAGTTGAGGAACAGCGTACTTTTTAAGTGCATTTAGCTGGGTGATAATGTCGTCTAGTCGTGTGACAGTATCGACAATAAGAATGGGTAAATCAATAGATGTCGCGATTAAACCGTCAAATTTGCCCAAAAAGTTCAATAAAAAGTCGGTAACGACAGACGACGTTTGAAGCTTGTTTATCGCCTTGACTGCCATTGAAATTGCCGGATTCCCCGATTCTATCGTGTCACGTAGGAACTCATAGCCCGCCATTGTCGTCAGGGCTTTCCCGAAGCTCCCTTGTCCGATTAAATCGTCGAGGCTGTCTGTTAACTTCGCTGTTCGGTCGTCTAGCTTGTTGCCTTCTCGTTCGACAATATCGACCGCATGGTCAACGTGGGACTGGGCGGTGGTAATTTGTCCTTTCATTTTCGATACCATGGAATTGGCTAAGATTTTCATATTTTCAGGGTTTACATCTATTTTATGCCCTTTTCCACCTGTGAGGATTTCCCCACTCCATACGCCAACGGGTAAGTAGGCATCAGCGTCAATAAGGACTTCTTCCCCATCTATCTTGATAGGGTCATCATAACCCGTGTGGTTAGACGCAAGTGTAGCAAATAAGGGCATGTTATTTTTTAAGGTGACGTTTTTACCGGGTAAACGGCTTAAATAGCCCGCACTTTTTTCCCCGAGTGTTAGTGGGTCGTATTCACTCATATAGTTGGTTATATCGGGATTCTTTTGCGAATATTTTCCATCTGGCAAAATGGCTGGGTTATACGTCACGCTTTTAACATCATTGTTCGATGCCACGTAGTTTCCTAGCCCACCGCCTAAAGAGTTTCCTCCAACATAGCTAATCTTATATCTTTTACTCATTTTCTTATAGGCTTTATCTGCGGCTTTTAATTGTTCGTCGGGGATATTTCCAGGCAAGGTTGCGTCGGTGATGATGTCCTTACCGCCGTTTTTTTGTCCTTGCGTCCCTTGGAATATCATACCGACTTCGCCTGTTTTTTTATTTTCCACAATCATGTAGTCGAGCCCGGATTTTGTGTTATAAACTCCCTCTCTGACCTTGTACACGTTTGTATCGCCATTTACATGTACACTAGTACCTCTTTTGGGTTCATCGTATACAGTCTTCCCGCTCAGTTCGATAATATCCAAATCGGAGGTTTTTAGTTTTTCATTTGTTGCCACTAATTTCATCTCCCTTCTTAATTTATTTTTGGTATATCATCTACACTTACATTTTCGCCGTCTGGTTGTCCCACTCGGTCTACAATAAAATCTTTGAAAATAGAAACACTATAATTTCCCTTAGGTAATCCCTTTTCATTCTTTAAATTTTCAGCAATTCTATCTGCTATTTCTTGTTTAGGTAGTCCTTCTTGTGTATTAAAGTAATGTATACCAATATCCTGATATTTAATTTCAGAATTCTCTTTTAGAAACAAATTACGTATTTCAGTAGCTGAAATGTTTTGATTTTTAATATAAGCATCATATACAGCTTTATAATCCCCACCCAGTGGTACAAAGTAGTAAGCTTTTTCATATCCAGCCGATTGTGTTTTATCAATCGTCGCTTGATTTAATCCTTGCAAGTTATATTTTTCGGCTTCCTTTTGTGTAAAAATATCTAATCGCTTGAATTCTTCTTCGTATGCCTTAACATATAAGCCACTAATGATTCCAGACTCCACTTTCCATTCTTCCGACCGAACATTAGGCAATGGGTCAAGCTCTTTTTTCTGCATATCAAATCCCACAATAACAGACGTATGAAATTGAAT
>NZ_JAATJW010000002.1 GCF_011800755.1 Listeria valentina | reverse complement strand
AAAAGTCCTTTCGACATTTGTGTCTATTTATTTACTAGTATATCAAAAAAGGTGTCTACTTTATTAGGATACATGCAGAAAGAGTTAGGGGTCAAGCATGTTTCAACACGAAGTCTAGGAACAAATCATATTGATATAGCTTATGCTGAGCACGTTGGTATACAGGTAGAAAGCATTTTTTACTCACCAGAAAGTATTGCCGATTTTACATTGGCGCTCTTATTAATGATGGTAAGAAACATGAGTGAGATCTTTCATAACACGAAAAATAACAATTTTAACCTACCTCACCAAAGGGGAAAAGCACTATCTAGTCTTAATGTTGGTGTAATTGGTAATGGTCGAATTGGAAAGGAAGTAATAAAAAGACTTGAAGGTTTTGGAAGTGCTCAGTTAATTTTCGATCATAAAAAGTGGACAGAAAAAAAAGTTACATTCGATCAACTACTAAAGGAATCTGATGTTATTACGCTTCATGTTCCACTCAACTCAGATACTTATCATCTGATTGGGGAAAAAGAATTTAGAAAAATGAAAGCTGGTGCAATTTTAATAAATACTTCTCGTGGAGCTATCGTAGATACTCAAGCAATGATAACTGCATTACAAGATGGTAATTTGGGAGGAGCTGCACTGGATGTGATTGAAGATGAGGAAGCTCTTTTTCACAAAAACTCATGTGAGAAAAAGGGTTCAAAAATATTGGATATAATTAAATCGTTCCCTAACGTTATCCTTACGCCACATATTGCATATTATACTGATAAAACATTGGAAGATCTTGTGGATAATACGTGTTTGAGTTATTTAGAATTTGAAAGGAGAAATAGATTTGAAAGATAAATTAACAGTTCTTATATTATTTGGAGGGGCGTCAGAAGAGCATGAGGTGTCTATAAAATCTGCAAAAGAAATTGCCGACCATATTGATAAACAGAAATTTTCGCCAATATATGTAGGGATTACAAAAGAAGGGAACTGGCGTCTATGCGATGGTCCCCAAAATGGATGGGCAAATGCCTCTTGTGATTTAGCAGTATTGTCACCAGATAAAGACACACAAGGGTTAATAGTCTTTAAAGAAGATGGATATCATATTATTCAGATAGATGTAGTATTCTCCGCGTTACATGGAAAAACGGGGGAAGATGGAACTATCCAAGGGTTACTGAATCTATCTGGTATTCCTTATGTTGGATGCGATATTGAGAGTTCGGTCAGCTGTATGGATAAAGCATTAACCTATCTTATTTTGATAGGAGCTGGATTTAATGTTCCTAAATATTTCATCATACATGATGAAGAGGATGTTGATTTAAAGAAATGAAAACAATTTCTTCCTTGCTTTGTTAAACCGGCGCGTTCAGGTTCTTCCTTTGGTATCACCAAAGTGGAAACTAGCAATGCTCTGTTAGCGGCAATCGAAAACGCAAAAAAATTTGATGAAAAAGTACTAGTGGAAGAGGCGATAACGGGGATGGAAATTGGTTGTGCTATTTTGGGGAATGGTGACAAGCTAACTATCGGAGAAGTTGACGAGATAGTATTGTCTGATGGATTTTTCCGCATTCATCAGGAAAAAAATCCAGAAAAGGGATCTGAGAACTCTTCATTCTGTGTCCCAGCAAATCTACCAAAGAAAACACAAGAAGAGATTCAGCAAACAGCTAAAAACATCTATAAAGCATTAGGTTGTCGCGGGTTATCTAGGGTAGATATGTTTTTAAAAGACGATGGCACAATTATTTTAAACGAAGTGAATACACTACCAGGTTTGACTTCTTACAGTCGATTTCCTCGAATGATGAAAGTAGCTGGTATTACTTATTCAAACTTAATTGAAAAATGCATTCATTTAGCGCTGGAAGGATGATAAAAATGCAAAAAGGATTTGTGTACTTAGATGAGTTCATTCAGGGCATTCGCTGGGATTGTAAATATTCAACGTGGGATAATTTCATTGGAAAACCAGTAAATGGCTATGAAACTAATCGAATCATTGTCACAACAGTTTTGGCAAAGAAGCTGCTCCAAGTTCACACAGAAGCACAGTCGCTTGGTTATGGTCTACTTATCTGGGATGGTTACCGCACGCAGCGAGCTGTGGACAACTTTTTAGAATGGGCATTAGATAGTGAAATAGATGGAGATAAGTCTAGGTATTATCCGAATATGAGTAAAACTGAAATGGTTTCAAGGGGATACATTGCTTCGAAATCTAGTCATAGCAAAGGAATAGCAGTCGACTTAACACTTTATCAATTAAAAACAAATCGTCTTCTACCTATGGGGACAGAATTTGATTTTATGGATGTTTCATCTCATCATTATTCTAAAGTCGTATCAGCTGAGGCGCAAAAAAACCGAATGCTACTAAAAGGTATAATGGAAAAATTCGGATTTGAATCATTGAAACAAGAATGGTGGCATTACTCTTTAAAGGATGAGATCTATCCAAATAAATATTTTGATTTTCTAATTTCCTAATTCACCTTTTTATTTTTTGTAGATTTCTGCTTACTTAATAAATTTTCATTAGAAATTCAAAGATGTTATAATAGATATAGGACCATTATTTTGGAAAAAAGCACGGAGAAGCAAAGTGTAATGACTTTCTACTAATCTGAAACTAAGAAGGATGTAAAGGTGATGAACAACCACCAGTCAAAGTTAGTTGCACAAGATCAAGAGTAACAAGCGAGCTTTTCTTTAGATACGCCATGATTGTGTCACATATGATGAAATAGTTCTTAGCAAAAAGCAATATGATAAGCGAAAAATTCAGGAGGTCTTAAAATGAAATTAACAGAGTATTTGATTGGAACTTGGGAACTTGTTGACTATGAGTATCAAGTAAATGGAGAAAAAAGTGATCCACTAGGTCAACGTCCAACGGGATTTTTAATGTATACGCCAGATGGTTATGTCTCCGCACAAATGATGAAACAAGGGAGACCGTCTTATAAAAGTGGTGATTTGCATACTGGAACTGAAAAAGAAATGGCGGAAGCTGCCCATGGATATTTAGCTTATGCTGGTGCTTACAAAATTACGGATTTTGACGAAAAAACCAATACCGTAACAGTTCAGCATACGATGTCAGTGAGTATGAACCCAACTTGGCTAGGAGAAACTCAAAAAAGGTTTGCTGAATTTAAGGATGGTTTACTAACAATAACAGCTGATGTCAATGATTCTAAATTAATTTGGAAGAAAGCAAGATGATATGTTATGGAGATTAAATAGAATGATTTTGCAAAGCAGATATTTGAAGAGACACAAATATTGGATTATTGTAAAAAGTATAGCATATGAGAAAAGGCGTTTGTTCTACAAACAGAGAACTTGACAAATAAAATAAAAAGCGTAAAATTTAAAACGTAATCATTTCGATTTATTCTAAACCAAGAAAGGAGATTGCTATGGCTAAAAAATCTAAAGTAGCGAAATACGAAAAACAAAAAGCAATGGTCGAACACTATCATGCACTTCGTAGCGAATTAAAAGCAGCTGGGCGTTACGATGAACTTCGTCGCTTGCCGCGGGATTCTTCTCCAACAAGACTGCACAATCGCTGTGAATTAACAGGTCGTCCACATGCTTACATGCGTAAATTTGGCATGAGTCGGATTCGCTTCCGAGAACTTGCCCATAAAGGACAAATCCCCGGCGTGAAAAAAGCAAGCTGGTAAAATAAAACAATCCCAAAGTCTCAATCCAATTTAAATGGATTGAGATTTTTTGTTAAAACTGGAAAGTACTAGTTCAAAAATAAGTAAATGTGTTTGAAAGAGAATTGCTCCTTTTTATGGTAAAATGAAGACAAAGAAATGGAAACAGAGGGGAAACGTTCATGGAAAATAAACAACCAAACTTGCTTGTGATTGATGGCATGGCGTTATTATTTCGTGCTTTTTACGCGACGGCTGTCACAAACCAGTTTATGTACAATGAAAAAGGAATACCAACAAATGGTGTTCAAGGGATGATGCGCCATATTTTTGCGGCGGTTAGGCAAAATAACCCGACGCATACCATCATTTGTTGGGATATGGGGAGCAAAACGTTTCGAAATGAATTGTTTGATGGCTATAAAGCTGGAAGAAAAGCCCCGCCTGAAGAAATGATTCCGCAATTTGATTTGGCAAAAGAAGTAGCGGCAGCCTTTGGTTTTATGAACCTTGGTGTAGCTGGTTTTGAAGCTGATGACTGTATCGGGACGATTACAGCAAAACTAACACCAGACTTAAGAACCACAGTTTTAAGCGGGGATAAAGATTTGCTTCAATTGATTGATGTCCAAAACGATGTTTGGATCATGCAAAAAGGTTATGGCAATTATAAGCGTTATGATGAAGCAACTTTTTTTGCAGAAATGGGTGTGACGCCACATCAATTTATTGACGTGAAAGCGCTGATGGGGGACACTTCGGATGGTTACCCTGGCGTGCGTGGAATCGGCGAAAAAACGGCCTTAAAACTAATTCAAGAATTTGAATCGATTGAAGGAGTGCTTGAAAATATTGAAGCGCTGAAACCCGGACAACAGAAAAAAATCTTAGAAGATCAAGAAATGCTTGCACTCAGTCGGAAACTAGCGCGCATTCACACTGATGTGCCGCTTGAGCTTGATTATGACCGGATGCTTTACCGTGATGCTGCAAGTATTGCTGGGGATATTATTCATACTTACGGGCTTCGAACATTAGAAAGAGATTTTTTCTAGAAAAAACGCCGAATGTGCGCGCTCGCTCACTTCGGCGTTTTTCCTTTTTTGGCATTTTGGATAGCTTGTCTCGCCAGTTCATCCGCTTTTTTATTTTGGCTGACGTGGCGGTAGTTGACAAAAAATAACGGAATTTGTTCGATTAGTTTTAAGATTTCATCCAGATGTGCCTTGAAAAGCGGATTTTTGGCATATTGTTTTTCGATACTCGATACGACGATTTTTGAATCTGAATAAAGGCGGATAAGTGTGGGATTAAACGTCAAAGCCAGTTCAAGCCCGCGCTTGGCTGCTAAAAACTCCGCTTCATGGTTTGTCATCGTGCCTAGGAAAATGGCCTTTTGCTCATGAAGATTATCCGAAACAAGTACAATGCCGGCACCGCTCAACCCCGGGCTTCCTGAACTAGCACCGTCTACAAAAACATCCATTTTGTTCCTCCGCTTCTTTTTTAACTAGCATAGCACAAATAAAAAAGCTGGCAAATAGCCAGCTCGACATTTAGATGCAGTTTTCTTACAGCTTTTCGACGTTTGCAGCTTGCGGTCCACGATTTCCTTCAACAACTTCAAAAGAAACTTCTTGACCCTCTTCAAGCGTTTTGTAGCCTTCGCCTTGGATAGCCGTGAAGTGTACGAAGATATCCTCGCCGCCGTCAGTTTCGATAAAACCGTACCCTTTTTCGTTATTGAACCATTTTACTTTCCCATTTTGCATTGAATTGAATCCTCCTAAATCCCGACCCCTTATAAAAGGCCTTTCTGTCATACAAGAATGTCTCATACGATAATACTAATATATAACAATATACCTAAGAAAGTCAAGTGAATTGCGAGAAAATTATATAATGTTCCGACTTGTAAAGGTTTTCTTTTTAGTTTTTTGGAAAATTTACAGAGGTAACAGGTAAAAAAGAACTAAATTTCTGGATACAATCACTAGAAAAAAAGGATTTTCTCCTAGTTGTGAAAGGTGAAAAGAGGGAATGAAGTGTAAAAGCTTTGTGAAAAGCACGCGAATATAGTACAATTTGAATGTGAAAGAAATAAGGTTGGAGGGTAAGTGTTATGCCAACACCAAGTATGGAAGACTACATAGAGAAGATTTATTCTCTTATTTTGAACAAAGGTTACGCAAGAGTATCAGATATTGCAGATGAACTTTTGGTGCACCCCTCTTCCGTCACAAAAATGGTTCAAAAACTAGACAAAGATGAATACCTCGTTTATGAAAAATACCGCGGTCTTGTTTTAACGCCGAAGGGCAACAAAGCAGGGAAACGCCTGCTAGAGCGACATGCTCTTTTGGAAGAGTTCTTAAGAACAATTGGAGTGCGAGAAGAGCATGTTTATGAAGATGTGGAAGGAATTGAGCATCACCTTAGCTGGAATTCAATTGACCGGATAGGGGATTTGCTACAATTTTTCAAAGAACATCCAGATTGTCTTGAAAAACTTCACAAGAGTCAAAGTGAAGATTCAGAAGACGACGATGAATAATTTTGGGCACACAGCTTTGCAAAGTAAGCCAAACAAAGCGCAATCTTTTTACGTACAGCAGGTTTCCTGTTGGCCGAGTTTTTCGGTGCATAAAAAAGAAAGTGTTTACATTTGCAGGCTTTGTACTATATATCAAATTGAAGCTACATATGGAGGGGAATAGGAATGGCGAAAGAAGTAAAATCCGACATCGAGATTGCACTCGCTGCAAAAGTAGATCCAATTACACAAATTGCAGAAAGTATTGGTTTGAATGAAGATGCACTGGAACTCTATGGAAAGAAAAAAGCAAAACTTACTTATGAAACGATTCATTCTCTAAAAGATCAGGAAAACGGAAAACTCGTACTTGTAACCGCTATCAATCCAACTCCGGCTGGTGAAGGGAAATCGACTGTTACAGTGGGGCTTGGTGATGCACTAAAACGCCAAGGCAAAAAAACAGTGATTGCTTTACGGGAACCTTCGCTTGGACCAACAATGGGGATTAAAGGTGGAGCTACAGGCGGCGGCTATGCACAAGTTGTTCCGATGGAAGATATTAATTTGCATTTTACTGGTGATTTCCACGCGATTACAACAGCTAACAATGCGCTATCGGCTTTTATTGATAACCATATGCAACAAGGCAATGATTTGAAGATCGACCAACGTCGAATCGTTTGGAAACGAGTAGTGGATTTAAATGACCGAGCTCTTCGGAAAGTTGTGGTAGGTCTTGGTGGCCCTATCCAAGGAATTCCGCGTGAAGATGGTTTCGACATCACGGTGGCTTCTGAAATTATGGCGATCATTTGTTTAGCTACAGATCTAGAAGATTTGAAACACCGCTTAAGTGAAATTGTGGTTGGTTATAACTATGCGCGCGAACCGATCACAGTTGGCGAACTGGGCTATCAAGGTGCACTTACTTTGCTTTTAAAAGATGCCCTTAAACCAAACTTGGTACAAACACTAGAACATACACCGGCGCTTGTTCACGGCGGTCCATTTGCTAATATTGCACATGGCTGTAATAGTATTCAAGCGACAAGTACAGCCCTAAAATTAGGGGATTATGTAGTGACAGAAGCAGGATTTGGTGCGGATCTTGGTGCAGAAAAATTCCTGGATATCAAAGTCCCGGCACTTGGGAAATCTCCAGATTGTGTTGTCATTGTAGCAACGATTCGGGCGCTTAAAATGCATGGTGGCGTAGCAAAAACGGAACTTAGCACGGAAAACGTAGAAGCGTTAAAAGCAGGCTTTGCGAACCTTAAGAAACACACAGAATCTGTGCAAAAATTTGGCATTCCGTTTGTTGTAGCGATCAACAAATTTATTACGGACACTGAGGCGGAAGTGAAGGCACTTGAAGCGCTTTGCGACGAGGCAAACATTCCGTTCTCGCTTACAGAAGTTTGGGAAAAAGGCGGCGAAGGTGGACTCGATCTTGCGGAAAAAGTCATTGGCGAAGTAGAAAAAGGCGAAGCTTCTTATAAACGCCTTTATGATGATGCGAGCTCGATCGAGGAAAAACTGGAAACGATCGTAACGCAAATTTACGGCGGAAGCGGCGTTGAGCTCTCACCAAAAGCACAAAAACAAATCACTGAATTCAAGAAATACGGATGGGACCGCTACCCAATTTGTATGGCGAAAACGCAATATTCGCTTTCGGACGACCCAGCTAAGCTAGGACGGCCAACAGACTTTACGATTCATATTCGCGAATTTATTCCAAAATTGGGCGCAGGCTTCATCGTGGCGCTTACAGGTGACGTGATGACGATGCCTGGGCTTCCGAAAAAACCAGCAGCTCTTAATATGGATGTGGACGAATTCGGAAACGCACAAGGATTATTTTAAATGGAAAGAAGCCGAGTAAAGGCGGGAACGCTTTGCTCGGCTTTTTAATTTTTTCGAATTGGTGACAGTTTTCATTTATAAGATTCAAGACAAAACTTTTCTGTTTGAGCAGGAAGTTTTTTTATTTTGCTTAAAAAGGGGTGTAAAAATAAGAATTGGGAATTGCGATAACTGGATAATTCGGCTAAAATGGAAGAGATTAAAGATAAGGATGATAAACGAATGAAACAATTGCAATTGATGCAAGTTACAAAAACTTATGGCGAGAAAGTGCTGTTTCAAAATGTAGATTTAACGATTACAGAAGGCGAACGAATCGGCTTGATTGGTATCAACGGTACTGGCAAGTCGACTTTTTTAAAGGTGATTTCTGGAGAAGAATCAAGCGATACAGGGGAACGAATCGTACCGAAGGATTATACGATTGGCTTTTTGAAACAAGATCCGGTTCTTCCTGCTGATTCTACGGTTTTAGAAGCGGTTTTCCAAGGCGAATCGCGCAATTTGCAGGCGAACCGACATTATGAAGCGGTTTTGCTCGAATTAGAGCGCGATCCAGAAAATTCGCTTTGGCATGAAAAATTGCAAGCTGCACAAGCTGAAATGGATGCTTTCCATGCTTGGGATATGAACACGGAAGCGAAAACGATCCTAGAAAAATTGGGGATTAAAAATCTGGGGCAAACGATTAAAGAGCTTTCAGGCGGACAAAAAAAGCGTGTTGGGCTTGCTCAAGTTTTGATTGAAACCCCGGACTTGTTCATTTTAGATGAACCGACGAACCATCTGGATTATTTGTCTATTCGTTGGCTTGAAAACTATCTGAACCGTTTCAAAGGCGCTATTTTGCTCGTTACCCATGATCGCTATTTCCTAGATCAAGTGACAAATCACATTGTGGAATTAGATAATGGAGACCTTTATCGCTATGTGGGCAACTATGAAAGTTTTATGGAAGCTAAAGCCATTCGACTGGAAAATGCCGCTCGTGAAGTTGAAAAAAACCAAAACTTGTACCGGCGGGAGCTTGCTTGGATGAGACGCGGCGCTAAGGCGCGTTCAACTAAACAAAAAGCACGGAAAGATCGTTTTGAAGAACTTAAAGAGATTGTCGAAACTAAGAACGACACGGATACGCTAGAGCTCGATTTTAATACAAGTCGGCTAGGGAAAGATGTTTTTATTCTCGAACATGTTGAAAAAGCATTTTCAGATAAAATAATTTTGCGCGATTTTAACTTAATCGTCCAACCAGGTGAGCGCCTTGGCATTACAGGGCAAAATGGAACCGGAAAATCGACGCTGTTAAATTTGTTTGCAGGCGAAACGAAGCCGGATAGTGGGACGATTACTGTCGGACAAACCGTTCGCATCGGCTACTACACGCAACATAATTTAGAACTTGATGAAGATGCACGAATCATTACGTATTTGCAGGAAATTGGAAATGAAGTCGAAACGAGTGCAGGCGAGAAACTGAGCGTAAGCGCAATGCTTGAACGGTTTTTGTTTAAACCAGAGACACATGGCAAGAAAATTAGCGCCTTGTCTGGCGGTGAAAAGCGAAGACTGTTTTTGCTTAAGATTTTAATGACCCGCCCGAATGTGCTTTTACTTGATGAGCCAACTAATGATCTCGATACGGAGACGTTAACGGTGCTCGAGGACTATTTGGAAAGCTTCCCGGGGACGGTGATCACCGTAAGTCACGATCGCTATTTTCTTGATAAAATGGCTCGAAAGTTGTTGGTCTTTAAAGGAAATGGTGTGATTGACACTTATTTTGGCGATTACAGCACCTTTTTAGCGGAACAGGAAGAAGTTTCGAAACCGGTCGTTAAAAAAGCCGCGGCACCCGCTCAAAAGCAAGAAACGAAGGAAAAAGTGAAGCTGACGTATAAAGAAAAACTTGAGTGGGAAGGTATTGAAGATGCAATTACTCGACAAGAAGAACTCGTTCAAGCGCTTCATGAAAAACTGGAACAAACAGGGGCAGACTTTGGAAAAGCGGCTGAAATTAGCGCGGAAATCACGGAAAAAGAAGCGGAACTAGCAGAGCTTATGGAACGCTGGGAATATTTGGCGCAATTTGTAGATTAAGGAGTGTTGAGGGATGAAGCAATATCTGGACTTGGCAAAATTTGTAATGGAAAACGGAACGGAAAAAGGAGACCGGACGGGAACAGGAACGAAGAGTGTTTTTGGCTACCAAATGCGTTTTGATTTAGCGGAAGGGTTTCCGATTTTAACAACGAAGCGAGTTGCTTTTCGACTCGTTGTTAGTGAATTATTGTGGTTCTTGCATGGGGATACCAATATTCGTTACTTGCTTGAACACAAGAATAACATTTGGAATGAATGGGCGTTTGAACGATATGTGAAGTCGCCTGATTATCATGGACCCGATATGACGGATTTTGGATTGCGTGCAAATCGCGATCCCGCCTTTAATGAAGTTTATCAAGCAGAAATGGAAACGTTCAAAGCAAAAATTCTTGCAGATGAAGCGTTTGCTAATAAATATGGCGAACTTGGAAATATCTACGGGAAGCAGTGGCGTGAATGGAAAACGTCAACTGGCGAAACGATTGACCAACTTGCTAATGTGATTGAAATGATCAAGACGAATCCCAATTCTCGTAGGTTAATTGTTTCTGCTTGGAATCCGGAAGATATACCGTCGATGGCGCTTCCGCCTTGCCACACACTGTTCCAATTTTTTGTTGCAGATGGCAAACTTTCTTGTCAATTGTATCAACGAAGCGCGGATATCTTCCTTGGGGTGCCCTTTAACATTGCAAGCTACGCGCTTTTGACGCATTTAATTGCTCGTGAAACGGGACTTGAAGTTGGTGAATTTGTGCATACGATGGGAGATGCTCATCTCTATAACAATCACTTTGAACAAGTCCGTACCCAACTTTCTCGCGAAACGCGTCCGTTACCGAAACTTGTTTTATCAGACAAACCTGCTTCTATTTTTGATTTCGATGTGGCAGATATTTCATTAGAAGGTTATGATCCGCATCCTGGCATTAAAGCACCTATTTCAGTATAAGGAGGAATAACGAATGATTACATTTATTTGGGCACAAGATGAAGCGGGGAATATTGGAAAAGACAATACCATGCCGTGGCACTTACCTGCAGATCTTGCTTATTTCAAAAAACAAACTACTGGACATACGATCGTTGTTGGACGAAAAACCTATGAATCTTTTGGACGCGCACTCCCTAACCGCAGAAATATCGTGCTTTCACGTGATCCTGACTTGCAACTTCCTGACGCGGAAGTGGTTCATGACAAGGCGGATGTGTTAAAGCTTGCAGAAACAGAAGATGTTTTTGTTTGTGGTGGCGCTGAAATTTACCGGTTATTCCACGATCAAGTGTCGCGCCTTTTTGTGACGAAAATTGGCGCAAGCTTTGAAGCGGACACCGCTTTTCCAGAATTAGACTGGTCGAAGTTCCGTGAAGTTAGTCGAATCGAGGGGCAAGAAGATGAAAAAAATCGCTATCCATTTGCTTTTTATACGTATGAACGAGTGGACGACTAAGGAGCGGCTTTAATGAAATCTAAACTTGAACAAAGTAGCGAGCTAATCGAAGCGTCAGTGGCTCTAATGCGCTGTCCGATTTGCGAAACTGACCTCCAGTTTCAAGTGCCAAGAAGTTTGGTTTGTAAAGAAAATCATAGCTTTGATTTGGCAAAGCCGGGCTATTTGTTTTTAGCTCGGCATGCGCTTAAGGCAACAAAATACGATCAAACTCTTTTTGAAGCGCGAAAACGCTTGATTCAGACTGGCTTTTTCGAGGAAACGATGGCAGAGGTTTTAGCACAGATTGAAGTGCTTCAAAAAAGTGAGCTCGTGCTTTTCGATGCGGGTTCTGGCGAAGGGAGTCACCTTGCTTTTTTAACCAAACAGCTTCAAGAAACGGTTCATTTTGCTTTTGGATTTGATCTCGCTAAAGAAGGGATTCGCCAAGCGGCACGTGATTTTTCTGGAATTACTTGGGCGGTGGCTGACCTTGCGAATTGTCCGCTTCAAACGGGCAGTGTGGATGTGATTTTGAACATTCTTTCGCCGGCAAGTTACGATGAATTCAGTCGTTTGTTAGCCGCTCAAGGAATTTTGATCAAAGTGATTCCAGAAGCCAATTATTTACAGGAATTGCGGCAGTTTTTTTATCAAGATGAGCGGCAAACTTATTCGAACGAAGCGGTTGCTAATCGATTTTATGAGCATTTTGATGTGGTATATGAAAAGCGCATCACAAAGCAAAAGACGCTTCAAAAAGAAGAACAAGCGGATTTGCTCACAATGACGCCACTTGGATTCCAAATTTCAGAGGAAAGAAAAACTGCTTTTTTGGATAGTGGCACTAACCAAATGACACTCGATCACCGGATTATTGTTGGAAAGAAAAAAGCGGATGCTTAAAAAATGGAAAAGGAGCGGTTAGGATGGAAGCAGAACTTTCGGCTTTGCAAAATGGATCAGATATTCGCGGAATTGGCTTAGAAACTGAGGAGCATCAAATGACACTGACCGATGAGGCGCTCGGGAAGATTGCACGTGGCATCCTTCGTTTCTTGCAACAGACAAAAACGGCTAATGATGAGAAGTTAGTAGTCGCGATTGGGCACGACAGCAGGCTTTCTGCGGCGCGAATCAAAGCTCAGTTAGTGGCGGTTTTAAAAACAGGTGGAGTCACGATTTTAGACGCAGGTCTTGCAACAACGCCAGCGCTTTTCATGGCGACTCAGTATGAAAGCTTTCAGGCGGATGCAGGCATCATGATTACGGCGAGTCACTTGCCTTATTTTTACAATGGCATCAAGCTGTTTACGAAAGCGGGCGGCGCGGAAAAAGAAGATATTCAGTTCATCTTAGAAAACGGTGAAAGTAATATTCCGCAAACTCAGGCGGGATCAGTGAAGAAAATTGATTTGATGGATACATACGCGGCTGATCTAGTCGCAAAAATTCGCGACCAAGCAGGAAACGGGGAGAGGCCGCTTGCTGGAAGTCGTATTGTCGTCGATGCCGGAAATGGCGCCGGGGGATTCTTTGCGAGCAAAGTACTGGAGCCACTTGGTGCAGATACGACAGGCAGCCAATTCCTTGACCCAGATGGACATTTTCCAAATCATATCCCGAATCCAGATAACGATGAAGCGATGGCAAGTCTGCGCGCGGCTGTTCTGGAGAATAAAGCGGATCTCGGGATTATTTTTGATACGGATGTGGACCGGGCGGCAATTGTTGATAAGTTCGGCGATAACCTCAACCGCAACGCTCTTATTGCTGTGATTTCTGCTATCATTTTAGAAACGCATCCAGGGTCAACGATTGTGACGGATTCAACGACTTCGAATCACTTGGAAGCATTCATTCAGGATCTTGGCGGGAAGCAACACCGCTTTAAACGGGGTTACCGCAATGTGATTAATGAAGCAATTCGTCTCAATGAAGCTGGCGAAAATTCAGAGCTTGCCATTGAAGTGAGCGGGCACGCAGCGTTAAAAGAAAATTATTTTCTCGATGATGGCGCGTATCTTGTCGCTAAAATTCTCGTGAAATATGCTAAGCTCAAGCAAAAAAACCGCGATTTAAGTGATTTGACGGAAAAATTGGTCGTTCCTGCTTTAAGTCATGAATTTCGAATTCAAATCAAAGCTGATGATTTTAAAGCATACGGGGAAGATGTATTAACTGCTTTTCGACAATTTGTTCAAGAAACGGCTGGCTTGGAAATCGTTCCAGTAAACTACGAAGGGGTTCGTGTCAATCTTTCAAATGAATTTGGTTCAGGATGGCTGCTTTTAAGAATGAGCCTCCATGAACCTGTAATGCCGCTTAATATGGAGTTAGACCAAGAGGGAACGTTAGAAATACTAGAAGCAAAATTACACACATTTTTTGCCGACTACCCAAAACTTGTCCTTCCTTTTTGATGTAAAAACTTTCTCGCCTTGCGTGTGTAGCAAAGCGAGAAAGTTTTTTCTAGTTATGACTTGCGGACTGGATTTATTTACGGTATGATAAAAATAAAGTAAGTACTTGATTTTTGAAGGAGTGAATCCATGGAAGCTTGGATAACAAGTGTCATGAATGAACTTGGCTATTTTGGCGTTTTTGTTTTGATTACGCTTGAAAATTTATTTCCACCGATTCCATCTGAACTGATTTTGACATTTGGTGGCTTCATGACGACGATTACACAAATGAATCTTTTTCTTGTGATCGTTGCGGCTACTTTTGGTTCTGTGCTTGGAGCGGTTTTACTTTATTCGATTTCACTTTATTTTGGGAAAGAACGGATTAAACGAATCGTAGCCAAATATGGGAAAATTTTACGCTTAAAAGAAGCGGATATTGATAAAGCTGATACCTTTTTCGCGCGATACGGAGGACGAGCTGTATTTTTCTGTCGGATGATTCCACTGATTCGGAGCTTGATTTCTATTCCAGCGGGGATGGCGCGCATGCCTTTTCGAAGTTTCCTCATACTCACAACGCTCGGCAGCTTAATTTGGAATACAATTTTAATTGGTCTTGGAGCTTTTCTCGGCGAATCATTCGGAAAAGCCGCTGCTGCCATTGATTCCTTTAGCACGGTTATTTACTGGGGAATTGGCATTAGTGTAGTTGTGCTTTTTGTTCTTTTCATCAAAAAACGGCGCCGTCAAGAAGCACGCGATGAATAAACGAACGATTAATCTTGGAGCCTCGTCTTCAAGATTTTTCATGTGAAAAAGGAGGGGAAAGCCTTGTGAAATTAGGGATGCGAACGCTCAAAACCGCGTTTGGAGCAACACTTGCTATTCTTATTGCCGAATTTTTAAAGTTAGACTACGCGGTTTCAGCAGGCGTGATCACCGTGTTAAGCATACAAAATACCAAAAAAAGCTCACTTTTGCTCGCGATTCAGCGTGTCTATTCAACGGTTTTAGCACTATCCATTTCCGCCATTTTATTCTTGATTTTTGGCTATAACGCCATCAGCTTTGGCTTGTATTTACTTCTTTTCATTCCACTTGCCGTGCGACTGAAAGTCACAGATGGCATCGTCGTGAGTTCTGTTCTTGTCACACATATTTTAGTGGAAAAATCGCTTGCGCTCCACTGGTTTGTAAATGAAATGGCACTTATGATTGTCGGTGCTGGGATTGCGATTTTATTGAACTTATATATGCCGAAGCTTGACAGGGGAATCCGCGCGGATCAGAAAAAAGTGGAGCTTTTAATGCGCCAAATTTTGTTTTCTATGGCGCAGCGGCTGAGAGGAGAAGAGCCTTATTTAGAATTTGATCACAGGTTTGATGAACTCAAGCAGTTACTGCAAAATTTGGAAGAAAATGCGGTGCGCAATATGGAAAATTCATTTTTAAAAAGCTCGCCTTATTTTCTAAAATATGTCGATATGCGGCTGATTCAGTTCCGCGTTTTGACGCAGATGAAGCGACATTCGGCGGCCTTTCAAGGAGTTAGCGAACCAAGCCAGATCTTATCTCGCTTAACCGAGAAAACGGCGCTAGAATTGAGTGAAGACAATCCAGCTGAGGAGCTCGTAATGGGTGTAACCAAGATGGTGCACGATTTTCGCAAAAGTGAACTTCCCGTTTCTCGTGAAGAGTTTGAAAATCGAGCTGTTTTATTTCAGTTTATGAATGATTTACGCTATTTTTTAGAGATTAAGCGTGATTTTTATGTGGAATTTCAAACAATACAAAAAGAGAAAGTGCCTGAGTGACACTTTCTCTTTTTATTTAAGCTGTCATTTCTTTTGCTTCAGGCTCTTTTTCGAGGTTTTTCGTTGCCTTGCTTGTTACGATACCTGAAACCATGCTATCGCTGACGTTAAGAGCCGTACGTCCCATGTCGATTAGTGGTTCAATCGAAATCAATACACCGGCCAAACCAACAGGGAGGTTTAATGTGGAGAGAACGATAATTGCCGCAAAAGTTGCGCCTCCGCCAACTCCGGCAACACCAAAGGAACTAACCATCACAACGGCAACAACGGTTAAAATAAAGCTAATGGAAGTTGGATCAATGCCAACTGTTGGCGCAATCATAATCGCAAGCATCGCTGGATAAATTCCGGCACATCCATTTTGACCGATCGAAAGGCCAAATGAAGCAGCAAAATTGGCGATTCCATTTGGGACTCCGAGGCTTCTTTGGGCTTCAATGTTCATAGGAAGAGCTCCGGCACTAGTTCTCGATGTAAAGGCAAATGTAAGAACAGGGAATGTCTTTTTCAGATAAATGAGCGGGCTGATTCCAGTAAAGGAAACGATCAAAAGATGAATGATAAACATTGTAATAAGAGCCGCATAAGAAGCTAAGACAAAGTTTCCAAGTTTCAAAATGGCTGTCGCATCACTCGTTGCTACGGTATTTGTCATAATCGCAAACACGCCATAAGGTGTAAGACGAAGAATCAACCGAACGATTCGAAGCACAATCGCATAAATCGTATCAACGCCACGAGCAAAAAGTGCCGCTTCCTTAGGTTGCTTTCGTTCTACACCAAGGAAAGCAATGCCGATAATAACCGAGAAGATAACAACGGCAATTGTTGAGGTTGCCCTTGCTCCTGTGAGGTCAAGGAACGGGTTAGTAGGGAACAACTCTAAAATGCGACTTGGTAGTGTCGCGTCACTCATTTCTTTTAAGCTACCTTGAAGTTCTTTCGCGCGAGAAAGCTCAATGGAGCCTTGCGAAATATGATCGGCATTTAAATGGAAAAGAAGAGCGGCTCCGATGCCCACTACGGCCGCAATCGCTGCTGTGACAAGCAAGGTTCCAATAATCCAAATCCCAATTTTTGCGATATTCGTCTTTAATTCGAGTCGCGTAAAAGCTGCGATAATCGAAATGAAAATAAGTGGTATAGCAATCATTTGTAAAAGTTTAACGTAACCGCCGCCAACAATACCGAGCCAGTCCGTCGTTTCCTTCGTAACGCTACTTCCCATCCCGTAAATCCATTGTAAAATGAACCCTGCGATAATCCCAACTGCAAGAGCTAGAAGAACGCGTTTCGAGAAAGAAACATGGCGTTTTTGCATCCAAATGAAAAGACCAATGATAAAAAGTGCAACAACTAAATTTAGTATGACAAAAGCAGTATTCAAGCTTACTCCCCCTTTTAAACTTATTAATCCGATAAGATTTATCAGATATAAGAATACAGGGCTTCAAACTAAAAGTCAATCTTTTGATTTGAAAGAAGAAAAACAAAAAAAGCGTCTAAAAAAGAATTGGATAAAAAAGTGCAATAAAATTTACTTTTTTATGGTATAGTAAGTTATAAAACTTAGTTTCAGTAAGAAAATCAGCAAATGAAACTGATTTTTCAGCGGGAAGGAGAACAACAAAGTTGCACGTAAAAAAAATCTACATTCGATGGACACCTTATTTATTATTTCTAGTCTTTGTTTTTTTGATTACAACACAAAACTTAGCGCCTTTTGCTGTGATTTATTCGATTGCAGCTGCAGTTTTACTCACTTATTTATGGTTTTCAAAAAGTAAAATTCGAACAAAATTCGTCCTATCACTTTTATATTTGATTATCTTGACTTTACAACAAGTACTGACTGTGACCTATGTTTTTTCAGGTGGAGATAGCTGGGTGCTATTCACTATAAAAAAATTGGCAGCTATACTGCTGATTTTTGTACCATTTTTGATTGGATATTTCCATTATTTGTACACGTTACAACGTGAATTTTCAATTAAGGAAGCGACATCCATCAGTTTTGAAATGTTAAGAGAAATTTATTTGATGGGCGCAGATTATAAAACGAAATGGCAAAAAAGCAAAAACTCTTTGTCTAGAGATAATTTGAATGAAATATTAAAAGATATCCCAAGACATAGCTATACTAAATATCTTAGTAAAAATACTTTAACAGAAGCTTATTTTGAAGAATGTGCCAAATCTTTAAATGATGAACATCTTTATCTTGTAATTTCTAGTACAGGCAGTCCAGCGAGTGAAGTTATTTCACTTTTTACTAATAAAGCTTATAATCACGTTTCCTTAAGTTTTGATCGGGATTTAAAAACGATTATTAGCTACAATGGGGGAGAAAATGTTACACTGCCTGGCCTTAATCAAGAAAAAATCACCTCGTTTAACAAAAAGAGTGATGCTTCTGTCATTGTTTATAAACTGGAAGTCACTAAAGAAAAAAAGCAACGAATTATTGATAAAGTCAAGGAAATTAATGAGAAGGGGAGCGCCTATAATCTTGTTGGACTTGTAACGAAAGTATCCCTTCGACCCAATATCATGTTTTGCTCACAATTTGTTTATAAAATCTTAGAATTCGCCGACCTAGAATATTTTCAAGGACCGGCGACTAAAATCAAGCCAACTGATTTTGTCGAAAAAGATTATTACCGAAAATTAGTATTTTGCTATGAAATTAAATTTAATGAAGCACTATAAATAGAATAGACTAGAAGGGTGACACTAATTGTTGCGATTTAATCAGAAACAGCTGCAAAACTATATGAAACTTGATAATACTTCTATTATCCACTTGGCTTCCAAAAACAAAAAGTGGATTAATTTGTTTCGCTTATCCGTCACCTTAAAAGATACTGTTGACCCTCAAATTTTACAACAAGCTTTAAACACTACTGTTAAACGTTTTCCTTCAGTAGCAGCATGTATTCATAAGGGACCTTTTTGGTATTATCAATCGGCGGTTGCGTCTCCGCCCCAAATTGTGCCAGATCAAAGCGTTCTTTTAGGCTATATGTCAGATAAGGAGCTTGAGAAGTGTGCTTTTCGTGTGCTATATGCCCCAAAAGCGATTCACGTCGAACTTTTCCATGCGTTGACTGATGGAAAAGGCGGAGAAATTTTCTTAAAGTCTCTTCTCGCAGAATACTTAACGCTGAAATATAGGATCCAAATACCAGCAATGAATGGCGTCCTTGATCGCACTGAACCCCCAAAAGCGGCAGAAATGAGCGATCATTATCTTGAACTAGCTGATGCAAAATTTCAAAACAAGCAAACAGAAAATAAAGAGAAAATTTATCAAATTCATGGAAAGTCGGGCGAAACTTTGTGTCTTACAACCATCAAACTAACTGTCGATGAGTTAAAAAAACCGGCCAAGAAACTCGGGGTGAGCTTGACTGTTTTAGTGGCTACTTTTGTTTCCAAAGCCATACTTGTCATTCAAAAAGCAGATAAAACACAGAAAAAACGCCCCATTAGACTTTTTTTACCAATTGATTTGCGAAATTTCTTTCCAAGCTCAACACTACGTAATTTTGTTCTTTACGCCAAACCAGAAATTGATCCCAGAAAAGAGGAGTTTAGTTTGGCAAATATTGCATCTTCGATTGAGCAACAATTGAAAGAAGCACTATCTGAAGACCGACTGCGTGCAAGAATCACTCAGAATGTTCGTTTAGAACAAAATTCAATCATTAAGCGTATTCCGTTATTTATTAAGCGTTACTTGATGAAATTCTTTTTTTCGGCTAGCGAAAAAACTACTTGTTTAACACTTTCTAACTTAGGTGTGGTGAAGACTCCAGAAGAAATGAATCGTTATATTGAACACTTTGATTTTATTTTAAGTCCGCGTTCTAAAACACCTTATAATATCGGGATCATTAGTTTTGATGGAGAACTAAGGATCAATATTGTTAGAAACACCGAGCGGCCTCTTCTTGAGGATGCTTTATTGGAAATTTTAGCGGCACAGAAAATAGCTTTTGAAGTAGAAATGAAGTCATAAAAAACGTTCATGCGCTTAAATTGCGCATGAACGTTTTTTGAATCCGATTAGACTTTTTGTAGCTGTTCTCGCTCTTCCAAAACAACTTGTGCCGCAGCAAGGCGAGCAATTGGAACCCGGAATGGGGAGCAAGAAACATACCTCAATCCCAGTTTATGGAAGAAGTGAATCGAGCGCGGATCCCCACCATGTTCGCCGCAAACCCCCATTTTCATATTGGGATTGGTCATTCTTCCCCGAGAAACGGCCATCTCGACCAGTGCCCCCACACCAGCCGTATCAAGCGTTTGGAACGGATCTGTTTCTAAGATACCCCGTTCACTGTAACTCGGTAAGAATTTTCCAGCATCATCACGCGAGAAACCATAGGTGAGCTGAGTCAAATCATTGGTACCAAAGCTAAAGAACTGTGCCTCCTTGGCAATTTCATCAGCTGTTACACAAGCTCGCGGAATTTCAATCATCGTACCAATGTCATATGGAAGAAGAACGCGCTCACGATCAAAAATTGCTTGAACTGACTCTTTGATTTCTTGCTTCACAAAAGCTAACTCCTCTTTAGAAGAAACAAGTGGAATCATGATTTCAGGAAAGACTTTTTGCCCTTCGTCATGAATTTGAACTGCACTTTCCATAATCGCTTCAGCTTGCATCTTATAGATTTCTGGATACGTTACAGCTAGGCGGCAACCACGGTGACCAAGCATAGGATTGGATTCTGCAAGCTCGTTCACGCGTTTTTTAATTTCCGCAAGTGTTTTACCTGTGTCCTGTGCGAGCCTTTCCAAATCTTTTTCAGCTTTTGGCAAAAATTCATGGAGAGGTGGGTCAAGGAGCCTGATATTAACAGGTCTTCCTTTTGCGATGCGGAAAAGTTGAATAAAGTCTTCCTTCTGCATTTCTTTCAAATGTGCGAGTGCACGTTTTCTTTCTTCCAAGCTTTCAGCCACGATCATTTGGCGCACATAAGCAATGCGTTCCTCATGGAAAAACATATGCTCCGTGCGACAAAGACCAATGCCTTCCGCCCCGAAATGAATCGCAGTTAACAAGTCATTCGGTGTGTCTGCATTAACACGAATATCAAGTTGCTTCACTTCGTTCACCCATTCCATGAGTTCATCAAAGTGGCCACCGATTTCCGCTTCTGTCAAAAGAATTTCGCCCAGATAAACCTTTCCAGTTGATCCATCCAGTGAAATCGCATCACCTTCACGTAGCGTGATGCCTGAATTCGTCACAATAGTTTTTCCTTTTTCGTTGATGTCGATTTCTGAGCAGCCGGCAACACAACATTTTCCCATTCCGCGAGCAACAACAGCTGCGTGCGATGTCATGCCACCATGTGCTGTCAGAATCGCTTCACTTTTTGCCATCCCTTCGATGTCCTCAGGAGAGGTTTCATTCCGGACGAGAATTACCTTTTGCCCCAAATCAGCCGCTGCCACAGCTTCACTCGCGTCAAAGTAAACTTTTCCAGATGCTGCACCAGGACTTGCAGGAAGCCCAGTTGCAAGTACTTCTCCTTTTTCAAGCGCTTTTTTCTCGAAAGTGGGGTGGAGCAGTTGATCGATTTGTTTAGTATCAATGCGTTTAATCGCCTCATCACGACTGATCTTTCCTTCATGGACAAGATCTATCGCGACTTGAACCGAAGCCTGAGCCGTCCGTTTCCCATTTCGAGTTTGCAAGACAAAAAGTTTTTCTTTTTCAATCGTAAATTCAATGTCCTGCATGTCTAAGTAATGGTTTTCAAGAAGCTCACAGGTGTCCATCAGCTCATGATAAGCATCAGGCAAATGGCTTTTAAGCTTGGAAATATCCTCCGGTGTTCTTATCCCCGCAACGACGTCCTCACCTTGGGCGTTGATCAGAAATTCGCCGAAGACAGCTTTTTCACCAGTAGACGGGTTCCGCGTAAAAGCAATCCCTGTGCCACTTTTATTTCCGGTGTTGCCGAATACCATAGCTTGGATATTGACAGCGGTTCCAAAGTTAGGATCAATATCATTCAGCCGACGGTAAACGACAGCACGCGGGTTCATCCAGGAATCAAAAACCGATTGAACCGCAAGCCGAAGTTGCGTAAGCGGGTCTTGCGGGAAAGGCTCGGATCCATGTTCGAGATAGAGTTCCTGGTAAGTGGTAATAAGTTTTTCAAGATCATCCGGTGTCAGTTCAGTATCTTGTGCGTAGCCTTTTTGCTTTTTAATAAGCGATAGGGCTTCTTCAAATTTATAAGAAGGAATTCCTCTTACAACATCCCCGAACATTTGGATAAAACGGCGGTAGGAGTCAAGTGATGAACGAGCATCCTTAGTTTGATGAATTATTCCTTGAACCGCCTTGTCATTTAAACCAAGATTTAAAATCGTATCCATCATCCCAGGCATTGAAACAGGTGCCCCGGAGCGGACAGAGACGAGAAGTGGATTTTCATTTGACCCAAATTGCTTGCCTGTTTTTTCTTCAAGCCATTTTAAGTGAGTTAAGACTTCTTCAAAAATTTCTTCAGATAGCGTTTGATCATTTTCGTTATAATCTTTACAAGCATCCGTTCCAATTGTGAATCCTGGAGGGACAGGCAAGCCGATATTGGTCATTTCAGCTAAGTTGGCTCCTTTTCCTCCTAAAAGTACTTTCATGTCTTTTGATCCTTCACTAAATTGGTAAACAAATTTTCTCACTGTCTTCACCTCAAAAAATAGATTTTTAATTCACTTGAATCATTTCTTGCACAAGAGCAGCAGTTTCCTCAATGGCCTTATCTTCCACGTGAATAACACGGCATTTCAACTTTTTAAACGTCTCATAGCCATACTCTAATTCCTCAAGAATGCGGCGGTCGCTTGAATAGTTACTCATTTCATCAAGCCCCATAGACCGGAGCCGAACGCGACGAATCCGTTCTAATTTTTCTGGTGTTGTAGTGAGCCCGATAATCCTGTTTGAAGGGATTTTAAATAATTCTTCAGGCAAAGGGATTTCGGGGACAAGAGGGACGTTTGCGACTTTTAAATTTTGATTGGCTAAATAGCTACTGAGTGGCGTCTTGCTAGTTCTTGAAACCCCGACAAGAACGATATCCGCTTCAAGTAAGCCACGTGGATCTTTGCAATCATCATATTTGACCGCAAATTCGATAGCAGCAATCCGGTCAAAGTAAGCGTTATCAAGTCGGCGCATATTTCCCGGATCTTCTTTCGAATGGAGTCCCGTTTTCATTTCGATAGCTTCCGTCAGATGGGTAAGTAAATCAATATTGGCGATCTTTTCTTGCTCACAATAAGATTTGGCGTAGTGAGCAAGTTTAGAATTAACGAGAGTTTGAACGACAATCCCATCTGCTATTTTCGCTTCTTCTAAAGTTTCAAGTAAAGCCGCTTCATCACGAATAAAAGCGTGCCGCCGGATATCCGGTTGTTCGTTAAAATCAAACTGAGCGGTGACGGCTCGAATGGTATGCTGAGCCGTTTCTCCAATCGCATCAGAAATTACATAAATGACAACAGGTTGCTTCATAATTTCCCTCCTGCTAAATTTCATCTTTTAAAGTGGTGACAAAAAGTTCTACAATACTCGATTTGGATAGCTTGCCGATAATTTGATCCTCTGCATCAACAACAGGAAGTGAATCCACTTGATGCCTCACAATCGAAAGGGCAGCATCCAAGATAGCGTCTGTTTTTTTAACCGTTAATAAATTAGGCATCCGACTCATAATGGTTGCAATCGGCGTTTCTTTCGTGTTTGAACCAGCAATCGTACTTTTAAGCAAATCTTTACGGCTCACAAGTCCGATGAGACGTGTTTTTTCTGCGACATAGAGACTACCAGAGTCTTCCAAAAATAGCTGAACAACCGCATCATAGACACTCATTTCTTTCGGAACAAGAATCGGATGGGTCATCACATCGCTGACTTTTAAATTGCGAATGTCTTCGAACAAACCGGGATTTTTTTCTAGTCCAGAGTAAAAGTAGCCGACTTTGGGACGTGCATCCAAAATGCCAGTCATAGTCAAAACAGCAAGATCAGAACGAATCGTTGCACGCGTTAGTTTCAAGAAGCGCGCAATTTGATCCCCAGTGGCTGGCTCATTCTTTTTTACAAACGCCATAATCGCATGTTGACGTTCTGAAAGTTGAATAAGAATCACTTCCTTCATGGAAATAGGTTACACGGAAATTATATAGTATGACACATTTAAAATCAAGTCTTAAATGTGTCATACTATTAAAAATGGTATGGTTGTTGGGATGAAGGGGATTAAAGAGGAAAGTTGAATTGGTCTATACAAAAAAAGCCAGGAAAGAATCCTGGCTTTTGTTAAACATAAAATAAAATGCAGAAATACATGAAGGTTGTCCCCATGATGACGAATAAGTGCCAAATGGCGTGCATGTAGGGGATTTTCGGAAAACTGTAAAGCAAAGCACCGATCGTAAACATGATTCCTCCTGTAAGGAGTAGGAAAAACCCGGATGGACTAAGTCCTGCGTAGAGTGGCTTAATGCCAAGGAGTACTAGCCAGCCCATGATCACGTAGACGATAGTAGATAAAATCCGCCACTTTTCTAGGAAAAAGATTTTGTAAAGAATGCCCAAAATTGCGATTCCCCAAATGACACCGAAAAGCGTCCAGCCAAGCGGGCCTTTTAAAGTGATGAGCGCAAAAGGGGTGTAAGAGCCAGCGATTAGTAAATATATCGAGGCATGGTCTAGGATGTTAAAAAAACGGCGTACTTTTGAGGGCTTAAAACTGTGAAGAAGCGTTGAACATAAATAAAGGAGCATGAGCGAAATTCCATAAATTAAAAAGCTCGTTAAGTACAAAGGATCATTTTTAGAAACGCTGTAAAGAATTAAAAAAATAAACGCTGGGATACTCAGTAAAAAGCCAATCCCATGCGTGATCGAATTTGCAAGTTCTTCTTTGAAGCGGTAAACACTTGGATTCATTTTATCACCTGATTCGTTAAAGTTACTTTCATGATACGCTAAAAGGAAAAGAAAGGAAAGAAATTTCTTATCTTTCTAGCGGCGAAACTGTTATAATAGAGGGTATCAAATAAATTGGATGTGACCAAATGACTAAAAAAATTAAAATTATTACGGATTCAACGGCTTGTCTTTCAAAAGAAGAAGCAGAAAAGTTTGGAATCGAAGTACTTCCGCTTTCTGTAGAAGTAGACGGAAAGACATATGATCCCTTAAATGAGCTAACACCTGAAACTTTTATGGAGCTGATGCGTGACTCGAAACAATTACCAAAATCCTCACAACCACCACTTGGACGATTTGCCGAGCTGTATGAAAAGTATATTGCGGAAGGTTATGAAGTGCTTTCGATTCATTTAACTGAAAAATTGAGTGGAACTGTGAATACAGCAAGGCAAGCAGCTGAAATGACGACAGGAACAGTGGAAGTCGTTGATACGAATTTTATTGCACGTGGTCAAGCTTTTCAAGTGCTTGAAGCAGCAAAAATGGCACAATCTGGTAGTCACTCTATGACTGAAATCAAACAACGTATGGAAGAAATTCGCTCGAAAACGAAGCTTTATATCGTTGTTGTTACACTTGAAAACTTGATTAAAGGCGGACGAGTTGGACGCGTTCAAGGTCTTCTAGGAAGCTTATTAAATATTAAATTGATTGCGGAATTAAAAGAAGGACAACTGGAAGAAACGGCGAAAGTAAGAAGTAACAAGAAAATTTTGAACTACTTGCTCGAACTTGTTGGAGCTGAGAAAAGAAAAATTGTGGCACTGGACGTCGAACAAGCAAATGGCTTACAAATGGCCGAGGCTTTTCAAGAAGCCGCCAAAAAATTGCTTGGCATGTCCTCGATCCCGATTTTCGATGCCGATCCTGTTGTAGCGACACATGCTGGTAACGGCGCTTTTGCTGTTATGTACTACACGGAATAAAGTGAGGATACAGAAAGATGAAGAAAAAAAGATTACTTGTTTTACTAGTTGCCGTTCTGATTCTTCTAGCTATCATTTTTGGTGGGTTATGGTTAAAAGACTATCTGGATCAAAAAAAAGAAGAAGAAAAAACGCCGATTTCACTTGTTGCAATGGGGGACTCGCTCACAGAAGGTGACGGTGATGAAAAAAAAGCTGGCGGCTATGTTGGCATTTTAGACAAATCACTTGCTAAGCACCAAGAAGTAAGAAGTGTCGCAACGACCAACTACGGTGTTTCTGGAAATAGAAGTGACCAGCTGTTAAAACGCTTGAAAACAGAACCTGAATTTCAAAAAGCCGTCCAAAAAGCAAATGTTATTACGATTACAATCGGTGGAAACGATGTGATGAAAGTTCTTCAATCGAAACTACTGGATGTCAAAGTTTCTGATTTTACGAAAGCACAGAAAAACTTCCAAAAAAATTTGACGGAAGTCTTCACATTAATTCGAAAAAATAACCCGAATGCTCCGATATTCCTCGTGGGGATTTATAATCCATATACGACTTACTTTAGTCAAATCAAGCAGTTTGATGAAGTGATCTCGAACTGGAATGAGAGTTCACGAGCCTTTATTAACGAGCAAAAAAATGCTTACTTTGTTCCGATTGCACAGCTGATTGAAAATCGCGATACAAAAAATCGAGATAAACCTAATCCGCTTCTTTCGGACGATTATTTCCATCCGAATCATACAGGGTATGAAAAAATCGCGCATAAGCTTGATGAAACGATTATAAAAGAGCTAGATGCGGGAAAGATTCCTAAAAAGAAAGAGTAAGGTGAATTCGTTTGGCGGAACAACAAACAAGAAGTGGTGAAAAACAAGAATTAAAACGGAAAATTAATTTTTGGAAATGGGTTTGTCTAGCATTGTTCTTGATAATTGCAGGCTTTTTTGGTTGGATTTATCTATCTATTTTCGTGCTTAATCCAACAGAAGAACCAACGCCTGCAATTAAAAGCAACCACAAAAATGTGGAATTTTCAACGAGTACTTCAAAAGCAGATTTAAATAAGCTGATTCAAACCTATATTGATGATTTTAGTGACGATGAAGATATTGGTTATGATGTCTATGTAGCGAACAATGTGATTTTTAAGGCAGAAGCTAAGATTTTTGATGAGCCGATTCAAATGAAATTAATATTTTCTCCATCGGTTAAGAAAAATGGCGATGTCGTTTTGAAATTAAAAGACATGGCGGTTGGCGCTTTACCGCTTCCGGTTTCTTATGTGATGAGTTTTGTGAATAAAACCTATAAATTTCCAAAGTGGGTTACGGTCATTCCCAAAAAGCAAGAAATTTATCTAGATTTAAATAAATTGAAGCTAAAAGGTGACACCAAAGTCCGTGCCGATGCACTTAATTTGAAGAAAGACGACATTTCGTTTACACTTTTAGTACCCGTTAATTAAACGGAGACAGGGGTGACGTAAATGACTGATAAAAAATTAGAAAAAGCAACTTTTGCAGGAGGCTGTTTTTGGTGTATGGTAAAGCCATTTGACACGCAGCCTGGTATTTTGAAAGTGGTTTCCGGCTACACGGGAGGAACAACAGAAAATCCAACTTATGAAGAAGTTTGCCGTGGAAATACAGGCCACGCGGAAGCGGTGGAAATCACATTCGATCCTAAAGTGTTTCCGTACGAAAAATTAGTTCAAGTTTACTTCGAGCAAACGGATCCGACCGATCCAAATGGACAATTTGTAGATCGTGGTAGTTCTTACCGACCAGCAATTTTCTATCATAATGAAGAACAAAAACAAATCGCTGAACAAGCGGTCAAAGATTTGGATGCGAGTGGCCGTTTTAAAAAGCCAATCGTGACGGAAGTGGTTCCTGCGAGCACTTTTTATCCAGCAGAAGATTATCATCAAGATTTTTATAAAAAAGAAAAAATGCATTATGAAGGCTATCGTCGCGGTTCTGGAAGAGATCAATTTATCCAAAATCACTGGGAAGGATGAGGACAATGGATCAAAAAACAAAAGCAGAACGTTTACAAGAACTTTCAGATTTGGAATACAAGGTGACGCAAGAAAACGCGACAGAAACGCCATTTCAAAATAAATATTTTGATAATGCGAAGCCAGGGATTTATGTGGATGTTGTTTCTGGAAAGCCACTTTTTTCTTCCGCGGATCAATATGATGCTGGGTGTGGTTGGCCTAGTTTCACAAAGCCGATTGATGAGGCTGAGATTCTAGAAAAATTTGATGATAGCCATGGCATGCGGCGAACGGAAGTGCGTTCTAAAAATGCTGATTCCCATCTTGGCCATGTTTTTCCAGATGGACCAAGTGACAAAGGCGGGCTTCGTTATTGCATCAATTCAGCAGCACTTCGATTTATTCCAGCAGAAGATCTTGAAACAGAAGGATACGGCAAGTATCGTGTACTCTTTTCATAAAAATGGATAGGCTCTTTGGATATGTCCGAAGAGCCTTTTTGAAGGAGGAAATTTAAAATGAAAGTAGCTATTGTTGGTCTTGGTGGTATTGCCCAAAAAGCTTATTTACCGGTTTTTGCAGAAATGGAAGAGATTGAGGTCCATCTTTACACGCGGAATCCTGAGAAACTGGAACATCTAAAAAAGAAATATCGTTTTAAAGAAACGCATGCTTCGATTGAGTCTGTGATTGAAGCAGGTGTTCAAGCAGTTTTTATACATAGTTCAACACAAAGCCATGCGGAGATGGTAAAATCCGTTATTGAAGCTGGAATTGCGGTCTATGTGGATAAGCCAATTTCTGATCAAATTGAGGAAACTCGGGAGCTCACCGCACTTGCAGAACGCTTGCAGGTTCCTCTCATGACTGGTTTTAACCGTCGTTTTGCTCCCTATTATCAAGAGCTAAAACAGCTTGAAAATGTCAACATGATCTTGATGCAGAAAAATAGAGCGGATAGTATGAGCGAACCACGTACTTTTATTTATGACGATTTTATTCATGTAGTGGATACGGTTCGTTTCTTACTAGGTGGGAAGGTAGAGGCTTTTCAAATTTTCCCTGTTTTTCGTGAGGGATTGTTAGAAAGCTTAACGGTACAATTTAGTGGGAATGAAAAAGTGGCAACGGCGATTATGAACCGAAATAGCGGTGTGAGTGAAGAAAAAGTAGAAGTACTCACAAGTACCGGTAAATATACAGTATCGAATTTGCAAGAGCTTGAAGTTGGAACTGGGATTGTAAAACGTTTGGAACGGTTCCCAGATTGGGAAAAGACGCTTTATAAACGTGGCTTTATCCAGATCGTAAATGCATTTTTAGAAGCGGTGAAAAATGGTCAGAAATTGCCGATTGCAGAACAAGATGCGCTTTCCACTCACGAACTCTGTGAAGAAATTTTAAACGCGTTATAAAGCATGGCTTTACGTTTTTTAAAAAATCCTCTATAGTAAGAACAGGAAAAACAAGTTGGAGGAGAATTATGGGACGGACTTTTTATCATTTTTTAATGACGTATCGTGATCCGGAAAAACGCGATCCTAAAACGCAATTTGCTAATGCAGCCTATAAAGATCATAGTTTTCCAAAACAAGCGAAAAGTTATCATGTACTGAGTGACTATTTAGAACTAAATGCGTCATATTTGAATGGAATGGCGTTATTTGATGAATTATATGATGAATATTTACTAAGCGAAGAAAAAAATCGTTAAAATAATGGAGGGATTTGATTTCATGAGTGTACATATTGCAGCAGGACCTGGAGAAATTGCTGAAACAATTTTACTTCCAGGGGATCCGCTTCGGGCTAAATATATTGCTGAAACTTTTTTTGAAGCGCCCGTTTTATTTAACGAGGTTCGCGGCATGCTTGGCTATACGGGAACCTATAAAGGGAAGCGTGTTTCTGTTATGGGAACGGGGATGGGAATTCCTTCGATTTCGATTTATGTGAATGAACTTATTCAAAGCTATGATGTGAAAAATTTAATTCGTGTGGGGACGATGGGCGCGCTACAAAAAGATGTAAAAGTGCGTGATGTTGTGATTGCTCAAGCGGCTTCAACGGATTCAAAGATCAATCAAAATACCTTTCCAGGTGTTGATTTCGCCCCAGTGGCCGACTTCGATTTGCTAAAAAAAGCGCATGAGGCGGGAACGAGAAAGGGGCTTTCGCTAAAAGTTGGGAATGTTTTTTCTTCGGATCGTTTTTATAATGATGAACTGGATAAAAAGCAGCTGGCAAATTATGGTGTGCTCGGTGTTGAAATGGAAGCAGCGGCGCTTTATATGCTTGCTCAAAAATACGGGCGGCATGCGCTTGCTATTCTGACAGTTAGCGATCACATTTTAACAGGGGAAGAAACAACAGCGCTTGAGCGACAAACCACTTTTGGTGATATGATAGAAGTGGCACTTGAAGCAGCATTATAAGTTTTCAAAATGGAAAGGCATGAGGTTTGAAGATGAAGAAGATAATTTCAATTGCATTTGCCATTGCGCTTTCAGTGGTTCAAACAGTGCAAGATGATGGAAGTCATCAAGCAAATTCGAATGAATCGCAAAAATCGACTACTAGTGAAGTTGAAGTAGCTAAATTAAAGAAAGACCCGCTCTATCCGTTTATTTCTAAGCAAAATAAGCTTGTAGAACGAGACGGCACAGCGTACATTGAAAACGAAGCTAATTTACTTATTTTAGCGAATAAAGATTATTTGATGCAGTCAACGTATATCCCGAGCGATCTCGTTCGTCCTAATGTGGAATTTTCTTTTGGAAATGCAGACATTGAAAAAGCGAAAATGAGAAAAGCAGCAGGGGATGCACTCGAAGCAATGTTTAAGGGAGCAAAGGATGCTGGATACGAGCTTTACGCGGTTTCAGGTTATCGCTCCTACAGTCGACAAGAAGAAGTTTACGAAGCTGAGGTAAGTGCGAAAGGGAAGGAAAAAGCTGGCGAGGCGGTTGCGGTTCCTGGGACGAGTGAACACCAAACGGGGCTTGCAATGGACATGTCGTCGAAAAGTGCGGACTTGGCATTATCAGCTGCATTTGGTGAAACAGCGGAAGGCACTTGGGCAAAGGAAAATGCCCATAAGTACGGCTTTATTTTGCGCTATCCAGCTGGAAAAGAAAAGATTACGAAGTATGAATATGAAGCTTGGCATTTCCGTTATGTCGGGAAAGAAGCAGCTACGATTATTTATAAAAATAATTGGACGCTCGAAGAATTTTTTGAACATGTGAAGCTTTTAGATGACAAGTTGAAAAAAGCCGAAAAAGCATAACTAGGACTGTCTTTTCGAGAGAAAAGACAGTTTTTTAGTGAATACTGCGGGTTCTTGTGAGGAGTTGGAAAAATGGATGCAAGTGAGAAAAAAGCACTCGTCAATCGCTTGCGGCGAGCCGAGGGACAGGTTCGCGGTTTAGCGCAGATGATCGAAACGGAGCGTCCTGCAAAGGAAATTTTGACACAACTTGCTGCAGCACGTGAGGCTCTTAAAAAAGTCGGATTTGCCGTTTTGGAAGAGGAAATGCGAAATTTTGAGTCGGTAGAACAAGGAGAAAAGTGTGTGCGTGCGGACGAGCTTATGGCACTCGTTCGGCAAATTACGAAAGGATAGCTGGAGCCGGTTTGAAGATTCTCATTGAATTCTCATGAAAAAGGATACCATTCGGCTCCAAAAACTGTTAAAATGATAGAGTTAAAGTGATTTTAAATGATCTTTGGACCTAGATAGAAAGTGGTGAATGTGGATGGATCAAAACCCACAAAATGGTGAGGAACAACAAGACAAAGAAAAAGAAGAGACGGGCAAGAAACAAGTAAATAGCAAATACGTCCGAATGCGCTTATTTCCGTTCATCATGCTTCTTTTTGGCTTTGTGTTTGTGACGGCTCTTGTCACGACGATTGTGATGTCACTTGGTGATGATAAACAAGTAAAAGTTTCCATTCCAGAACGGAAGGAATTTACAAAACTTTATAATGCTTATGATGCTATCAAGAAAAATTATTATAAGAAGACAGACTCGGCGAATTTAGCGGAAGGGGCCATTAGTGGAATGATCGCTTCACTTGATGATCCTTACTCTGCTTTCATGACGAAAAAAGAATCCGAAGAATTTGATGACACGATCAGTTCAAGCTTTGAAGGAATCGGGGCTGAAATTGGTGAAGAAGATGGACACATTATTGTCGTTTCGCCAATTAAAAATTCGCCAGCTGAAAAAGCTGGAATGAAGCCACGTGACCGGATCACAGAAGTCGATGGCAAGTCGATTAAAGGACAGACGACGAGCCAAGCGATTAAAAAAATCCGCGGTGAAAAAGGGACGACGGTTACACTCACCGTTGAACGTGATGGTGTAGAAAAACCGATGGAATTTAAATTAACTCGTGCTGAAATCCCAGTTGAGACGGTCTATAAAGAAATGGGCAGTGATAAAATTGCGCATGTGACTATCAGTACCTTCTCAGAAAAAACTGGCGAAGAATTCCTGAAAGCCCTGAAAGAGCTGGATAAAAATGGCATGAAAGGACTTGTCGTGGACTTGCGTGGAAATCCAGGTGGTTTACTTGACCAAGCGATCTCGATTTCTAACATGTTTGTTCCAGACGGCAAAGTGATCGTCCAAGAAGAAGAACGAAATGGAGACAAGTCAGCAGCTACAGCCGATAGTTCGGTGAATGATGATTACAAAGTGAAAGTGCCAACGACGATGCTCATTGATGATGGGAGTGCTAGCGCCTCTGAAATTTTAGCGGCAGCAGCTAGCGAATCCGGAAATGTCAAGCTTGTTGGAACGAAATCGTTTGGTAAGGGAACTGTTCAAACGGCACAAACGCTTGATGATGGTTCAACGCTTAAACTAACGGTTGCTAAATGGCTAACACCTGATGGAACTTGGATCAATAAGAAAGGTCTTACTCCAGATAAAGTGATCAGCATGCCAGATTATGCCACTCTAACGGTCCCTTCGAGTGATGCTAAACTGAAGGAAGGCGATTTTGGCGATCAAGTCAAAGTTGTTGAAAAACTCCTTCGAGCGCTCGACTATAATGTTGGGAAAGTGGACGGACTGTACGATAGTGAAACGGCTTATGCGGTTCAGCGTTTCCAAAGTGCAAATGGACTGGAACCAACTGGTGTAATGACCGGAAAAACAACGGATAAATTGATTGAACAAATTCGTAAGCAGCTGAAAGAAAATGATCCACAACTAAATGCTGCAAAAGAAATGGTGAAATAAAAAAATCCCTTTGGACACTAGTCCAAAGGGATTTTTTAAGAAACACGCAGTTTTTTCTCGGTATAGCGAACACGGATAGAGAGAATAAAAGCGGCAGAGAAAAGTCCCGTACTTAGACCAATCCAAAATCCGTAAGCTCCGAGTGCACTATAAGATAAGAAAATTCCAACAGGAAGCCCGACGATCCAGTACGAGATAAACGCGACAATGGACGTGATCGCCACATCTTTATAGCCACGAAGTGCGCCAAGTACAGGCGAGAGGACTGCATCGGCGAACTGGAACAAAATGGCATAAAGGAGAAAATGCGTAATTAAGAGAATCAAATCATGCTCATTCGAATAAAAACCTGCCACTTGTTCCCTGAAAAAGAAGAGCAAAGTTCCATTTAATGTGCCAATGGAAATTGCCGTGATCATCCCAATATGCCGGTAAGTTTTGGCTCCTTCAATACGCCTTGCGCCCGTTTCAAAACCTACAAGAATCGTGAGCGAACTTGCAATGCTAAGCGGGAAAGCATAGAGGAGTGTACTGACACTATTTGCTGACTGATGAGCCGCGATAATGTCCGTTCCGAAGCGACTCATCAAAATCGTGACGGCAGAAAAAATCCCGGTTTCAAATAAAATCGTTAGCCCGTTCGGAATACCGATCGTAAGGATTTCTTTGATTTTTTGGAAGGAAGCAGCGGCTGGCTTGCTGAAAATTTGAAAGTGACGAATTTTTCGGTGCGTTTCAATGAGTAGAATCGATACGATTAAAACAAGCCAATAGGTGATGCCTGTTGCATAACCACTCCCAGCGCCTCCAAGTTCGGGGAATCCAAAATTCCCAAAGATAAGAAGATAATTTAGTAAAATGTTCACGGGGACAGTGGTGAGCGTGATCACCATACTAACGCGCGTCAAACCAAGAGAATCAATAAAAGAACGCAATACAGCTGACAGAAAAAAGGCTGGAAGACCGATTGAAATCCCGGTTAAAAAATGCCTTGCCGTTGCTGCAACCTCTGCATTTAAGTGCATATGCGTTAAAAGAAGTGGAACTAAAAAGAGATTGACGAGTATCAAAATGACCGCAATCGTTAAGGCCACATAAATTCCGTTATGTACGGTCGCTTTTACTTTTTTATCTTGGTTAGCGCCAATCAGTTGCGAAATGATCGGTGTAATCGCCATGAGAAATCCCGTCAAACTCGCGTTAATAGGCGACCAAAGCGAGCTTCCGATCGCAACGCCGGCAAGCGCTGTACTTGAATAATGCCCGCTCATGGTTGTATCGAAGAAAGTCATGGAAAAAAGAGCTAACTGCGTGATAACAATGGGAAAAAAGATGATAAAAAATTGCTTCCATTTCTCGAAATAACTGCTTGCTTGTTGCATGAATTTCCCTCCTAACGCAAGAATTATAGCATAGAAAGACGAGTTTGGGGCAATTTACTTTTCACTATTTTTCTGCTATAATGGGAAGCCGTGACAAGGCGTATCCTTGTGGGTTGGGAGAGGGACAATTTCATATAGAGGTTATTCATGAAGAAACAACTCGATCGAATTTTTGGACTGACGGAAGAAAAAGCTTCGATCAAGCAAGAGCTTTTGGCAGGCGTCATCGGCTTTTTTACAGTCGTTTACATTATCGCTGTTAATAGCTCCATTTTAAAGGAAGCTGGCATGAACTATGAAGGCGTGGCGCTTGCGACCATTTTGGTTTCTGCGCTTGGCTGTCTTTTAATGGGTTTTTGGGCAAATTTGCCACTGATTTTAATGCCCGGCATGGGGATCAATGCGCTTTTCACTTATAGTCTCGTTCAAGGTGCTGGCTTGTCGTTTGAACAAGCTTTGGCCGTTGTCTGCGTGTCTGGTGTGCTATTTATCCTACTCGCCTTTACGCCGCTTGCTCGGATGCTGAATGAGGCGATTCCGCTCATTTTAAAGCAAGCGATCACAGTTGGACTCGGGCTATTTCTTATTTTTCTTGGACTTGAAAAAGGAAAAGTCATTGTCCGCGGATCGCACGCTATCTTGGAACTTGGGGCACTAAATGACAAGTTTGTCCTCGCGACGCTTGTTACGCTTCTTGTGACGATGATTCTTGTTATCCGCAAAGTTCCTGGTGCGTTTTTAATAAGTTTATTGCTCGGAACAGGGATCGGCTATTTATTTGGCGTTAGTGGCAAGTTTACAGGCGCTGTTTCGCTAAGCTTTGAACCGTTGAAAAAAGTTTTCATGCAAATGGATTTTAGCGGGATTGCGGATGTAGCGTTTTGGAGCGGTGTATTTTCACTCACGATGGTCGTTGTGTTTGAGACGGTAGGCCTGACATTTGGTCAAACCCGTCAACTCGGGCACGAAGAACGACTGGGAAAGGTGCTTCAGACAAGTTCTGTCATGGTTTTCCTTTCCGGAATTTGTGGGACAAGCCCGACAGTGTCTGCGCTTGAAAGCGGATCGATGTCTGCTAGTGGCGCAAAAACAGGACTGGCATCTGTTACAACGGGATTGTTATTTTTATCTGCTTTTTTCTTGATGCCATTTCTGGCGATCATCCCGGGAAGCGCAGTTGCACCGATTTTGATCGTGATCGGCATGTCAATGGTGCAAGAAGTCCGCGAAATGAAGTTTGAAAACGAAGCCGATATTTTTGCCTCGCTTTTAATCGTTGTTTTCATTCCGTTTACGTATAGCATTGCAGATGGAATTGCGGTCGGCTTCATCGCTTATCCTATTTTAAATGCGTTTGTGAAGCGCAAAGAAAAAGTATCACGCATCTTGTATGTGATTGCAGCTTTATTTTTACTGCAGTTTATCATACAATGGATATAACACTACTTGAAAGGCTGCCCGAATCAAGCGGAGCAGCCTTTCTTTTGAAAAGAGGGACACATTTATGTATTATTATTTGATCACACTTCTTGTTCTTGTTTTAGACCAAGCAACAAAGTGGGTCGTGATTTCGCAGATGGAAATTGGCGAAAAAATCACAGTGATACCAGGATTTTTATATTGGCTCAGTTACCGGAACAATGGTGCCGCATGGAGCATTTTAGAAGGCAAAATGTGGTTGTTTTATATTATTACCATTGTAGTCTCTGTTGCGATCATTTATATTATGGCAAAATATGCAAAAGGTAAGCCGCTTTTTTCCATTAGTTTAGCACTTATTTTAGGCGGAGCACTGGGGAATTTTATCGACCGAATTCTGCATAAAGAAGTGGTGGATTTTGTTTCAACTGTTTGGGGAAATTATCATTTTCCAATTTTCAATTTAGCAGATGCAGCCCTTTCCATTGGTGTTGTTTTGATGCTGATTTATATTGTTTTAGATGACCGGAAAACGAAAGGGTAAATCGAATGACTAAAAAAAACGTGCAAGTTGAAGAAAATTTAAACGGGGAACGCTTGGACAAGGCACTTTCAACTTTGACAGGCGAAAGCCGTTCGCTCGTTCAAATGTTGATAAAAAAACAAGCGGTTCTTGTGAATGGCGAAAAAACGAAAGCAAATTACAAGGTGAAAACGGGCGACGAGCTGAGCTATGAAATCGAGGAGCCAGAAGAACTTTCAGTTACGCCCGAAAATATTCCGCTTGATATTTACTATGAAGATGCGGACGTGCTCGTTGTGAATAAACCGCAAGGCATGGTTGTGCACCCGTCAGCTGGTCACAGCACGGGAACGCTTGTCAATGCACTACTTTACCACTGTACAGACCTTTCGGGAATTAATGGCGTTATCCGTCCCGGCATCGTGCACCGGATTGATAAAGATACGTCTGGCTTGTTGATGGTTGCGAAAAATGACGCGGCGCATGAATCACTTTCTGAACAATTAAAAGCCAAAACGAGTGACCGGATTTATCTTGCGCTCGTTCACGGTGATATCAAACACCAAAAAGGAACGATTGAAGCGCCAATTGGTCGAGCAAAAGAAGACCGCAAGAAAATGGCTGTTGTAGCAGACGGAAAGGAAGCACGCACTCATTTTGAAGTGCTCGAACGCTTTGGCGATTACACCCTTGTGAAGTGTGAGCTCGACACGGGGCGGACGCACCAAATTCGGGTTCACATGAAGTATATCGGACATCCGCTTGCAGGCGACCCGAAATATGGACCTAAAAATACACTTGCAGGAAACGGACAGTTTCTGCACGCAAGCGAATTAGGCTTCCTTCACCCAAGAACGGGGGAGGCTTTGCATTTTAAAGCCCCGCTACCGGAAAACTTTGAGGCGGCCTTAAAGCAGCTACGCGAAAAATAAAACCAAATAAAAAACCATTCTTTTCCTCATTAAAAGAATGGTTTTTATGCTTCATTTGGTACAAAGCATCTTTTTTAGTTTTCGTTGCGCGCGTTCGTAAATCAAGTGACGCGTAGGGACTGCGCTTTATTTCTGGATTAAGGAATCCTTCGCGAACCTGTTTCTCACGCCTTTTTTTGGCAGTCGATTTCGACATCAGCCATTCCTCCTTTTCTAAAACAATATCTGGATGATAACACGATGCACTGAATTTAGCAATGAAGGAAGGGGAAAATCATGAAAATCTGGATGATTGGTTCTGTTGTAAGTGGAAAAACGACTCTTGCAAGAAAATGGCAGAAAGAGCTTGGAATTCCGTATTTTGAAGATGAAACAGAACTTGCCCCCTTTTAGAGCATCTAAAAGACTCGCTTTCGAAAAAAATGACGGAAAAGGATTGACAGCCACTTCATTTTCAGGTAAGCTTAATTCAATTGAAAAGATCCTTTAAATGTAGTCCAGAGAGGCTGAAAAGGTATACGCTCATTTTGGAGAATGTTCTCCATTTTAATTCGTGAGATACGTCTATATCCTTTGCCGCTGTGGCAAAGGTTTTTTGTATCTAAGAGGAGGTTCCTGATGACTAATCAAGTTGTTGTGATGGACGGAGCAGCGATTACGCGAGCACTTACGCGAGTGAGCTATGAAATTCTTGAACGAAATAAGGGCGTTCAGAATTTAGCGATCATCGGAATTAAGACTCGTGGGATTTACCTAGCGAAACGAATTAAAGATCGGATTGATTCAATTGAAGGGACAGACGTACCAATTGGAAGTGTTGACATCGCACTTTACCGAGATGATCTGAGCTTCAAAAATGAAACAACAAAAGAGCCATCCGTAAATGGTTCAGAAATTCCTTTTTCACTTGAAGGAAAACGTGTTGTGCTGGTTGACGATGTACTTTACACTGGCAGAACAGTGCGTGCCGCAATGGACGCGCTGATGGATATTGGCAGACCAGACCAAATCAGTTTGGCAGTTCTAGCTGACCGCGGACATCGGGAGTTACCGATACGAGCAGATTTTGTCGGCAAAAACGTCCCTACTTCCAAAGGGGAACGCATCGAAGTCCACTTGGAAGAAGTCGACGGAACAGAAGATGCTGTCTTTATCTTAAAACCATAAAAATTGTATAACAACACTTTTTAATTGCAGTCCAGAGAGGCTAGCGAAGAGTGCATCCGTTTTTCAAAGAAAGCTTAGCTTACTTTTCTTTGGGGGATTTATAAACTCTTCGCAAATCATTGCGAAGAGTTTTTTTGTAGAGGGGAGAATTTATAATGACAGAACAGCAAAACACAGCTGCAAAACCAGTACTAGATATTCATGAAAAACCGGCTTTACATCGCTGGATTATTTTAAGCATTCAACATCTTTTCACGATGTTTGGCTCCACGATTTTTGTACCAAGCGTAACAGGGATGAGCCCAGGGGTGGCACTTGTTTCAAGCGGACTTGGAACCCTTGCTTACTTACTCATCACGCGTGGGAAGATTCCTGCTTATTTAGGCTCATCGTTTGCCTTTATTCAGCCGCTTACGATGTTCATCATGGAAGAACATTCACCAGGCTCCGTTATGGTCGGAACTTTCTCGGTTGGGGTCGTTTACGCCATTGTTTCTTTGATTGTTTATTACGCAGGCGTTGACTGGATCCAAAAAGTCTTACCACCAGTCGTAGTAGGCCCAGTGATCATGGTTATCGGGCTTAGCTTAGCGCCAAGTGCAGCTAACATGGCGATGGGAACAAGTGCAAACATGGCAGACTATAGTTTTCGCTCAGTCGCGGTCGCATTAATCACACTTGCAGCAGCCATTATCGCGATGATCTTTTTCAAAGGATTTCTTGGACTTGTTCCGATTCTTTTCGGCTTTTTCGTTGGTTACATTGCGAGTATCCCGTTCGGACTTGTTGATTTCACGCTCGTTAAACAAGCGAGTTTGTTCCAAATTCCAGACTTCACGATTCCGTTTCTAGATGCTGATCCAGTTGTGACTTTAACTGTCATTATCAGTATGGCGCCACTTGCTTTTGTCACAATGGCTGAGCACATGGGGCACCAACTCGTTTTAAATAAAATAACCAATCGTAACTTCTTTAAAGATCCGGGCTTACACCGCTCACTACTTGGAGACGGAACCGCATCGATTATCGCTTCTCTTGTAGGTGGTCCCCCAGTTACAACTTATGGGGAAAACATCGGCGTGCTTGCGATTACACGTGTCTACAGCGTGTTCGTAATCGGCGGTGCCGCAGTATTTGCGATTTTGTTCGGCTTTATCGGCTACATCAATGCAGTCATTACTTCCGTGCCACAAGCAGTGCTTGGCGGAATTTCCTTCTTACTCTTCGGAGTTATCGCATCAAGCGGGCTTCGAATGATGATCGACAATAAAATTGATTTAAACATCAATCGTAACTTAATTATTACATCCGTTGTTCTTGTTATCGGAATCGGCGGCTTCTTCGTTCAAATCAATTCAGTGAAAATCACTGGAATGGCGATGGCAGCAGTCGTTGGGATCATTCTCAACTTGATTATTCCTGAGAAAAAGAACGCGGAGTGACTCATAAGGCCTCTTTTAGACCCTCTAAAAGAGGCGTTTTACTAACTAAAATAAAATTCTGTAGAAAGCTGGGATGCCAAATGAAACGTTTAGTATCAATGGAGGAATTGTCACTTTTAGAAATCGAAAACCTTCTTACACGTGCCGCTGCCTTTAAAAACGGAGAAGAAGCAGCTATTAGTGCTGGTCACTTTGTCGTCAATATGTTTTTTGAACCAAGTACAAGAACACACTACAGCTTCGAAGTTGCCGAACGAAAATTAGGCTTGGAAGTCTTAAGCTTTGAAGCGAGTGAATCCAGTGTGACAAAAGGCGAGACCCTTTATGATACGCTTCTCACGATGCAAGCACTTGGTGTTGAAGCGGCTGTTGTAAGGCATCCCGATGAAAAATTCTACGACGAGTTAAACAAATTAGAGATCGCAATTATTAGCGGGGGAGACGGTTGTGGCGAGCACCCTAGCCAGTGTTTACTAGACTTGTTTACGATCAAGGAACAGTTTGGAAGCTTTAAAGGCTTAAAAGTAGCCATCGCAGGAGATATTTTGCACAGCCGCGTAGCAAATTCCAACATGAAAGTGCTCAAACGACTCGGTGCAGAAATTTTTTTTGCAGGACCAAAAGAATGGTTTGATGAAGAAGCGCTCGCGTTTGGCACTTATTTAACCATGGATGAAGCAGCTGAACAAGTAGATGTGATGATGCTCCTCCGAGTTCAGCACGAACGACATCAAAACGGAGCTTCGGGTTTTCAAAAAGAAGACTATCATGAACGCTTTGGCTTAACCGAAAAACGCGCAGCGAAGCTTAAACCTGAAGCGATTATCATGCACCCAAGTCCAGTCAATCGAGATGTGGAAATCGTGGATTCGCTTGTGGAATCGAAGCAATCGCGGATTGTAGAACAAATGACAAATGGTGTTTTTGTAAGAATGGCCATTCTAGAAACCGTATTAAACGGCAATCAAAAAGGAGCGGGAAAACATGTATTTAATTAAAAACGGACAAATTTTAACCGAAACTGGTGAGCAAATTCAGCAAGACATTTTAGTAGAAGATGGGAAAATCGTCAAAATTGCTGCAAATATTGATAAGTCAGATGTGGACTATTTCGATGCCGCTGGAAGACTTATTACGCCCGGGTTTATTGATGTACATGTTCATTTGCGTGAGCCAGGTGGCGAACATAAAGAAACGATTGAAACGGGAACTAAGGCAGCTGCAAAAGGAGGCTATACAACGATTTGCGCGATGCCAAATACGAAACCAGTTCCGGACTCCCCAGAAATCATGGCCGAACTTGTTGAGCGGATTCAAGAAAAGGCAAGGGTGCGAGTTCTCCCTTATGCCTCGATTACGAAAGCACTTGGAACAGAAGAACTGGTCGATTTTCGAGGCTTAAAAGAAGCAGGAGCTTTTGCATTTACAGATGATGGGGTTGGCGTTCAGCTAGCGGGAACCATGTATGAAGCTATGCTTGAAGCGGCTAAACTAGATATGGCAGTCGTTGCCCACTGTGAAGATAACTCTCTAGTTTATGGCGGTGTCGTTCATGACGGTTCTTTTGCAAAAAGTGAAGGCTTAAAAGGAATTCCAAATATCGCAGAATCCGTCCAAATTGCGCGCGATGTACTCCTAGCAGAGGCGGCCAACTGTCATTATCACGTTTGCCACATCTCTACGAAAGAATCCGTTCGCGTCGTGCGTGATGCGAAACGAGCAGGAATTCGCGTTACAGCAGAAGTTTCACCGCATCACTTACTACTAAATGAGGAAGATATTCCGGGCAATATCGGGAACTGGAAAATGAATCCACCGCTACGAAGCAAGACCGACCAAGACGCTTTGATTGAAGGCCTCGAAGACGGAACGATTGATTTCATCGCTACCGATCACGCGCCTCACGCAGTCGCAGAAAAAGACGTTCCTATGCAAGAAGCAGCGTTTGGCATTGTTGGATTAGAAACGGCTTTTCCGCTTCTTTATACGCACTTTGTGAAAAAAGGCAAGTGGACGCTAAAACAACTAGTTGACTGGATGACGATCAAGCCAGCAAAAGCGTTCAAGTTACCATTCGGAGAATTAAAAATAGGTGATGCAGCCGATTTAACCGTGCTTGATCTGAAAACCGAACAAGCCATTGATCCTAGTCAATTTGCATCCAAAGGAAAAAACACGCCATTTACAGGCGTCAAATGTGTAGGCTATCCAGTACTCACACTATTTGAAGGAAAAGTCGTTTATAAGGGGGAAGTTAAATGAAAAAACGAATTTTACTACTCGAAGATGGGACACACTTCATCGGCGATGCTATCGGAGCGGACAAAGAAACCATCGGAGAAGTGGTCTTTAATACAGGGATGACCGGTTACCAGGAAACCATCACGGACCCCTCTTACTACGGACAAATGATTACCTTTACGTATCCGCTTGTCGGAAACTACGGGATTAACCGAGATGATTTTGAATCCATTCAACCGGTCGTAAAAGGCGTAATCGTTCGAGAAGCGGCAGAAAATCCCTCCAATTGGCGCGAACAAATGACGCTCGATGAATTCTTAAAAGAAAAAGATGTGCCTGGGATATCAGGAATTGATACCCGCAAATTAACAAAGATGATTCGACAAGAAGGGACGCTTAAAGGTCTTCTTGCTCCTTACGAAAACGAGACAAATAAAGAAAACTTGCTTCACCATTTGCGTTCCGTTCGATTAAGCACGAATCAAGTAGCCGAAGTTTCCTCTTCGAAACCCTTTATCAGCCCGGGTGAAGGAAAACGCGTTGTGCTCGTTGATTTCGGAGTTAAAGGCTCCATCTTAAAAGAACTCAATAAACGTAACTGTCACGTTACCGTTGTTCCTTACAACACAAGTGCTGCAGAGATCTTGAATCTTCATCCAGATGGCGTCATGCTTTCAAACGGACCTGGAGACCCGAAAGACGTGCCAGAAGCCATCGAAATGGTGAAAGGTATCCAAGGCATCGTTCCGCTTTTTGGCATCTGCTTGGGGCATCAACTCTTCGCACTTGCTAACGGAGCAGATACCTTCAAAATGAAATTTGGACACCGCGGAGCAAACCATCCAGTGAAAGAACTTACAAGCGGACGTGTCGACTTTACTGCGCAAAATCATGGCTATTCAGTGAGCGCTGACTCAGTTCAAAATAGCGATCTTGTCGTGACGCATGTCGAATTAAATGATGGGACGATCGAAGGACTCGCGCATGCTGAATTCCCGGCTTATACCGTGCAGTATCATCCAGAAGCAAATCCGGGACCAAGTGATGTGAACTACTTATTTGATCAATTTATGGAAATGATGGATTTAGAACGGGAAGGACGGGTGGATCATGCCTAAAAGAACAGATATTGAAACAATTCTTGTTATCGGATCGGGACCAATCGTGATTGGTCAAGCCGCAGAATTTGACTATGCTGGCACGCAAGCTTGCTTAAGTTTAAAAGAAGAAGGATACCGCGTTGTTCTTGTCAACTCGAACCCAGCAACGATTATGACTGATGCAGAAATGGCAGATAAAGTTTACATCGAACCCATCACGCTCGATTTTGTTTCACGGATCATTCGAAAAGAACGACCTTCCGCTATTTTACCAACGCTAGGCGGTCAAACGGGACTCAACATGGCGATGGAACTAGCGCGAGCAGGGATTTTAGAAGAAATGAATGTTGAAGTCCTTGGAACGGATCTAAGAGCCATTCAAAAAGCGGAAGATCGCGAAGAATTTCGTAATTTAATGAATGAACTCGCAGAACCAGTACCAGAAAGTGAAATTATCCATTCGCTTGAAGAAGCGCATCAATTTGTAGCGGAAATCGGTTACCCCGTAATTGTTCGCCCTGCCTATACACTTGGCGGCTCTGGCGGCGGGATTTGTCATAACGAGGCAGAACTCGAAGAAATTGTCGCTAGTGGCTTAAAACTTAGCCCCGTGACACAGTGTTTACTTGAACGAAGCATCGCAGGCTTTAAAGAAATCGAATATGAAGTGATGCGTGATGCAAATGATAATGCGATGGTGGTCTGCAACATGGAAAATATCGACCCAGTCGGAGTCCATACAGGCGATTCGATCGTTGTCGCACCAAGCCAAACTCTTTCAGATAGAGAATATCAAATGCTGCGTGACGTCTCGCTTCGAATCATTCGCGCACTCGAAATTGAAGGCGGCTGTAACGTCCAGCTCGCACTCGATCCGAACAGTTATGATTATTACGTAATCGAAGTGAATCCACGGGTGAGTAGAAGCTCGGCGCTTGCTTCTAAAGCAACGGGGTATCCGATTGCGAAACTAGCAGCGAAAATTGCAGTGGGACTTACGCTAGATGAAATCAAAAATCCCGTCACTGGGACAACGTATGCACACTTTGAACCCGCACTCGATTACGTCGTTGCAAAAATCCCTCGCTTCCCATTCGATAAATTCGAGTCTGGAGACCGGCGCCTTGGTACTCAAATGAAAGCGACCGGAGAAGTGATGGCGATTGGACGAAACTGGGAGGAAGCACTCTTAAAAGCCGTTCGCTCACTTGAAATCGGCTGTGACCATTTGTACCTTGAAGAAGCGGAACAAGCAACAGACGAAGTGCGCGACCGCAAAATCCGCTTCCCTGAGGATGACCGCTTATTTTTCCTAGCAGCAGCCTTACGGAAGGGAGAAAGTGTCGAAAGCTTACATGAAAAAACAAAAATTGACCTCTTTTTCTTGCATAGCTTCGAAAAAATCATCAAGATGGAAAGCTTATTCCAAGAACAAAGAGGTGAGGCTAGCACACTTTATGAAGCGAAGCGCCTCGGCTTTTCCGACGCCTTTCTTGCCCGTCTTTTAGAAAAAAACGAAGACGACATCTATCAAAAACGTAAGCAAGAAGGAATTTGGCCGGTCTTCAAAATGGTGGATACTTGTGCCGCCGAGTTTGAATCTAGCACACCTTACTTCTACAGCAGCTATGAAGAAGAAAATGAATCGCTGCGCTCAGAAAAAGAAAGTGTCATCGTGCTCGGCTCAGGACCCATCCGGATTGGACAAGGCGTTGAATTCGACTATGCGACCGTTCACTCCGTGTGGGCAATCCAGCAAGCCGGTTATGAAGCCATCATCATCAATAATAATCCAGAAACCGTTTCAACGGATTTCTCGATTTCCGATAAACTATACTTTGAACCGCTCACGCTGGAAGATGTCATGCATGTGATTGAACTCGAACAGCCACGCGGTGTCATCGTCCAATTTGGTGGACAAACTGCGATTAACCTTGCAGAAGGCCTCGAAGCGCGCGGCGTTAAAATCCTTGGAACAAGCCTAAAAGACATTGACCGCGCGGAAAATCGTGATGAATTTGAAAAAGCCTTATTCGAACTAAAAATTCCACAACCGGCCGGAAAAACCGCAACCTCTGTAGATGGCGCCATCCAAGTCGCAACGGAAATTGGCTATCCCGTCCTTGTGCGTCCATCTTACGTTCTTGGCGGTCGTGCCATGGAAATTGTCGAATCGGAAGAAGGCTTGCGGTACTATATGGATCACGCCGTGAAAGTCAATCCGAAACATCCTGTTCTTGTGGACCGCTATCTTCAAGGGCAAGAAGTCGAAGTCGATGCCATTTGTGACGGCAAAGAAGTGCTCATCCCCGGCATCATGGAACACATTGAACGGGCGGGCGTCCATTCAGGGGATTCGATCGCCGTTTACCCAGCGCAAAGTCTAAGTGAGGCAGTGAAAAAAACGATTGCCGATTATACGACAAGGCTTGCTAAAGGACTTGGCATCATCGGGATGCTCAACATTCAGTACATCATTAGTGGTGAAGAAGTCTTTGTGATTGAAGTCAATCCGCGTTCAAGTCGGACAGCGCCATTCTTGAGCAAAATCACAGACATTCCAATGGCCAATGTGGCAACCAAAGTGATTCTTGGTCAGACACTTCAAGAACTTGGATATGACGCAGGTTTGGCCAAAGAAAAATCCGAGATTTTCGTCAAAGTGCCGGTCTTTTCATTCGCTAAGTTGCGCAGCGTTGACACGTCACTCGGCCCAGAAATGAAGTCAACCGGAGAAGTGATGGGGAAAGACGCGACGCTTGAAAAGGCACTCTATAAAGGCTTTGTCGCAAGTGGTACTAAAATGCCAGATTACGGGACGGTTCTCCTCACTGTAGCAGACCGCGACAAAGAAGAAGCAATCAAACTTGCGGAGCGCTTTAATAAAATCGGCTTTACGATTATGGCGACGTCTGGAACAGCAAAATCGCTCGAAGATGCAGAAATTCCCGTTCAAGCCGTGAAAAAAATTGGGGAAAATCACGAAACATTGATCGACTATATCCGCAATGGACAAATCACGCTCGTTGTAAACACGATGACAAGCGGGAAACGGAAGGAACGCGATGGCTTCCAAATTCGGCGGGAATCGGTCGAAAATGGGGTAGCAGTTTGTACCTCGCTTGATACAGCTGAAGCGATCTTGCGTGTCCTTGAATCGCGTTCGTTCGAGATTGAAGCGATAGAATCTGTTTAAAATAAGCAGGAAACGGTGGTTTTGAAATGAAGCTAGAAAAAATGCGTGTAATCAGTCAAAAAGAAATTGCGGATCAGGTTTTTGAACTCGTGCTTGAAGGTGACGCTGTTGCTGAGATGACGCCAGGTCAGTTTTTGATGGTTCGCTCTAACCGAAGCGACTTGCTTTTACGGCGACCGATCAGCATTGCTTCTTACGAAAAAGAAAAAAAACTTTGTACACTGATTTACCGGGCGCTCGGAGATGGCACAAAAGCCATGTCCGAGCTTCAAGCAGGAGAGTTCGCCGACGTGATTGGACCTCTTGGACACGGTTTTCCACTTGAATCCCTTGCCGGTGAAGAAGTGCTTCTCATTGGAGGGGGAATTGGCGTTCCGCCGCTGTATCAGCTGGGAAAAGAGCTTGCAAAAATCGGTGCGAAGCCCATTTTCATCAATGGTTTTGAATCCAAAAAAGATATTTTTCTTGAAACAAGAATGGGGGCACTCGGCGAAGTTTATATCAGCACAGTTGATGGTTCCTACGGTACGAAAGGCTTTGTAACGGACGTGACAAAGCGACTCGCCAAACAACCAGCTCGCATCTATAGTTGCGGCCCACTTGCGATGCTTAAAGCAGTTAAAGCCGCCTTTCCAGAAACGAAAACCTTTCTTTCGCTAGAGGAGCGCATGGCTTGTGGAATTGGTGCTTGCTATGCTTGCGTTTGTTCAGCAGAAGATGAAACTAAACAGCAGTTCAAAATTTGTACAGATGGTCCGGTTTTCCGGGCGGATGAGGTGAGATTATGAACCGATTAGCAGTCGAACTACCCGGACTCCACCTTAAAAATCCCATCATGCCCGCATCGGGCTGCTTCGGTTTTGGGCGTGAGTACGCGGAACTATTTGATTTAAATGAACTTGGAGCCATCATGATTAAGGCTTGTACGCCAGAACCAAGGCTTGGCAATCCAACGCCAAGAATTGCGGAAACACCAAGTGGGATGCTAAACGCCATCGGGCTGCAAAATCCTGGACTTCATCGCATTATGGAAGCCGAACTCCCGTTTCTTGAAAAATTTGACACGCCTATTATCGCCAATGTCGCGGGAAAAACGGAAGAAGATTACGTCGAAGTATGTGCCAGAATCGGTGACAGCCCAGTTGTAAAAGCAATTGAACTCAACATTTCTTGTCCCAATGTCAAAGAAGGAGGCATTACTTTTGGAACCGATCCAGATGTGGCGCACCGCTTAACAAAAGCGGTCAAACAAGTTGCCAAAGTGCCCGTCTATGTGAAGCTGAGCCCAAACGTCACCGATATTGTGGCGATTGCGCAAGCGATTGAAGCGGCAGGTGCGGATGGATTTACGATGATCAATACGCTGCTTGGCATGCGGATCGATTTAAAAACACGCAAGCCCATCATCGCGAATCAAACAGGCGGTTTATCGGGTCCTGCTATTAAACCTGTTTCGATTCGTATGATTCATCAAGTGCGAAGCGTTTCTACCTTGCCAATCATTGGAATGGGTGGCGTGCAAACGGTCGATGATGTTTTGGAATTTTTGATGGCTGGTGCGGATGCAGTCGCAGTCGGAACGCTTAACTTTACGGATCCATTTATTTGTCCAAAGTTAATCGATGCGCTGCCAAAACGAATGGACGAACTCGGAATTGAAAAATTAACTGACCTGAAAAAGGAGCGAAAGAATCATGATAGATAAGCCGATTATCGCTTTGGATTTTCCAAATGCAAGTGAAGCCGAAGCGTTCCTAAAGTCTTTTGGAAAGGAGTCTCTCGCTCTTAAAATCGGGATGGAACTCTTTTTTTCAGAAGGACCAGAATTTGTTTTGAAATTAAAAGAAGCGGGTCACTTTATCTTTCTCGACTTGAAGCTTCATGATATTCCCAACACTGTAAAAAGTGCGATGCGTTCACTGGCAAAGCTTGGTGTTGACCTTGTGAACGTCCACGCAGCAGGTGGAAAGCAAATGATGATAGATGCTTTGAGTGGACTAAAAGAAGGGACACCAGCCGGGAAGTCGCGTCCTAAGTTAATTGCAGTCACACAACTAACCAGTACTAGCGAGCAAGAAATGCAACAAGAGCAGCTCATTCCTGTTTCACTAGAAGATTCAGTCTTGCACTATAGCAAACTTGCAGAAGAAGCGGGACTAGACGGAGTGGTTTGCTCGTCCTTTGAAGCAAAACGTATTAAAGAACAAACGAGTGATGCTTTTTTGTGTGTCACTCCGGGGATTCGTTTAGCATCTGATTCGAAAGATGATCAAAAACGCGTTGTGACACCAAAAGAAGCAAGAAATCTTCACGCAAGTGCGATCGTTGTAGGTCGCCCGATTACACGCGCAGAAAATCCAAAAGCCGCTTACGAGCGCGTATTAAAGGAGTGGGAAAGTTGATAGCAAAACAAACTGCCGAACAATTACTTAAAATTAAAGCCGTATTCTTGCAGCCAAACGATCCTTTTATATGGGCATCTGGCATTCTGTCACCGATTTATTGCGATAATCGCTTAACTCTTGGCTTTCCGAAAATCCGCAAAATGATCGCTTCAAACTTAGCTGAAAAGATCAAGCAGGATTTTCCAGATTGTGAAGTTATAGCTGGAACTGCCACTGCAGGTATCCCGCACGCAGCTTGGGTGAGCGACTTATTGAATTTGCCAATGGTTTATGTGCGCGGAGAAGCTAAAAAACATGGCAAAGGCAATCAAATTGAAGGGCCAATTCAAGCAGGACAAAAAGTTGTCGTTATTGAAGACCTCATTTCAACAGGCGGAAGTTCATTAAAAGCAGTGGATGCCTTGAAAGAAGCAGGTTGTGACGTACTTGGCATTGTCGCCATCTTCACTTACGGTTTAGAGGAAGGACGAACTCGTTTTGAAGAAGCGGGCGTGAAACTGGAAACTTTAACCGATTATGAAACTCTAATTGAAGTTGCGCGAGATGAAGGCTATGTAACGGAAGCTGATATGGCGACTTTGCGGGAATGGAAAAAAGACCCGACTGCATTTGGAAAATAAATTTCATAAAATAACTAAAAGTATTACTAGTTTTTTGATATAATGCTAGTGATACTTTTTATTTTGGGAAAAATGGAACTTAACGAATGCATGGGGACGTGACAAAAAAACATGAAAAAAATTCTGATTCGTTCAGGAATGCGGCCAACCGATGTGTTTACCGCAGAAGATATGTACTTAAGAGATCGAACAGGCTTTAACAATGGGAATTTAGCTTATCAGTATAGTATTTACCGAACGCTGTTTCAGGAGGGGACTGAACTCGTTCCGGATGGACTTTCTTCGGATCCAAACCGAGCAGCACGTTATAATGAAGAATATGATGCTTACATTATCCCGCTCGCGGATGCTTTTCGCGAAGATTTCAGACCGCAATTACGGAACTACACAGCGTTAATCAAGCGACTCAAAATTCCGGTCATCGTAACGGGCGTCGGACTTCGGGCAGACTATGAACCGAAGCTTGAACAAGGATTTTCGTTCGATGAAGACGTTAAAGTATTTGTAGCTGCTGTGCTAGAAAAGTCAGCCAAATTGGGCTTGCGCGGCCAGATCACTGCTGACTATTTGAAGCAACTTGGTTTTAAAGAACAAGTGGATTATGAAGTAATCGGCTGTCCGTCGCTCTATACCTTCGGATCAACGCTTGAAATTCGCGATTTAAATTTACAAAAAGATTCATTGGTTGCAATCAATGCTTCTCCTGTATCAAGCGAGACGGCTTTACAATTTTTAAATCAAGAAGTCATTTCAAAACATCCGAATTACTATTTCATTCCGCAACATTTAGATGAATTCCATTTGATGTTTGCGGGCGGACCAGATATCGTTAGCGACCGACCAAGCTATCCCGTTTCGATTTTAGATCGCTATTATAATGAAGGTCGCGTAAAGTATTTTACGAGCATGCCAAGTTGGTATGACTTCATGCGCCAAGCGGCATTCAGCATTGGCCCACGCTTACACGGAAATGTGATCCCAACCATCGTTGGCACGCCTAATATTTCCTTTGTTCAAGATGCGCGAATGCGCGAACTCGCTGCCTATCACAGATTGCCACACGTCACGACTGAAAAACTGGCGAATATCCAAACGCTCGATGAACTGCTTGGTCAAGTAGACTTAAAGTCCGCTGAAACGGTACAAAAGCAAAACTTTGATCGTTTCGTTGACTTCTTAGATGCCAATGAAGTGCCACATATCTATACAGAAGATAGAGACCGAAAAGAAGCGCCACTTGATGCAGAAATCGAAGCTTTGACATTTCCAGAAAGTGCCGATCCGATCACGGCTTTAACAGGAGACGCTTTATATAAGCGAATTCAAACAGCATCTAAGTTGCTTAAAGAAAGGCATCAAGTCAAAGTGGATTACGAAAATCACAGACGCGACTATCAAATCAAACAATTGACGGCTCAATTAAATCAAACCAAAAATCATTTAACGAATGAACAAAAAACCAAACAAAACTTAGAAACTAGGCTAAGTGAATCCGAACAGAAACTGACGCAAGCAAATGCGCGGCTTCAAAAACAACAAGCGGAGATTAAGCACTACCAAGGAACGCTGAATCGAAAAGCTGTTCGCGCAACACTAAAAGTAACGGATTCACTTGCTAAGCTAAAAGGATCAAACAAATAAAAAAACGGTTTTCCAAATTCATTTTGGAAAACCCTTTTTTTAAGCTTGTGCAGTTTTGACGATCGGAGTCGCAATCGGCAGATCAATTTCTGCTTGAAGGAGCGCTTCACGTATTTTTTTCAGCAAATCACGTTGAACGCCAAATTGTTCCCCGTTTACAGCTGTTCCGACGATCCGAATGACTTGATTTGTCCCGTCCGAACTTTCAACGCCAAGCACAGTCGGCATTTCGACAATATTTTTGTTGTTGTTTTTTTCTGCTTCACAAATTTGTTCGATAATTTGAATGGCTTTTTCCGTATCAGCTTTTGGGCTAATCGCGACATCGACAAGAACGCGCATGTTACCACGGGAATGGTTGCTTACGATCATAATTTGACGGTTTGGAATAAAGTGCAGTGTGCCATCAAAATCACGAACTTGTGTGGTGCGAAGACCTAAATTTTCGACGTAGCCATTGACCGTGTCGAGCGTAATGCTATCGCCGACATCAAGTTGACGCTCAAGTAGAATGAAAAAGCCTGTTACAACGTCACTTACAAGACCTTGAGCTCCAAAAGCAATCGCTAAACTTGCTACCCCGGCGCCAGCAATAATCGCGGTTACGTTGATGAAGTTTTGCAAAATCAAAATGGCAAAGACGAAAAACAAGACATAGCCATAAAAATTTAAAATCAATCCTTCAAGTGTATCAGCCCGGTTGTTTGAAACAGCAGGATTACGCCGATACTTTTTGAAAAAGCTTTTGATAATTTTAGAGCCTGCATATTTTAAAATAAAGTAGAGGATGATTAAAACGAGAATCTCGAGGCCAACGCTGATGACTTTCGAAATCACCGCATCCCAGTCAATTGATTTAAACCATTTGGTAAAGTAATTCACGCTTTCTGTCACATCCTTTGTTGTATCCTTTTCCATTTCATCCAACCTTTCTTTCTAATGAAATGTTCCTTCTTAATTCTAACAAAGCCTTTCTAGCGAGACAACCGAAATGTAGACGAAAAATAAGTTTTAAAAGACAACATCTCCGTTTCTTGCAAAAAATACTTGCTTTTTAAAAAGAAAAAAGGTAAAATAAGCGTTGCAATTAATAATATCGTTTTCATGTTACTGTTACGAACAGGCATGGAAGGTTTGAACAGACATCAGTGTCCCGTTCCATACTTTCCGTGCCTTTTTTATTATTTGTGTCACTTGTGAGAAGTAGCTTTGAGGAGGAATACGTATGTTTAAAAAAATGTTCAAAAAAGAAAAAGATGAAACCATTTACGCGCACGCGACAGGGAGCTTTGTTCCGCTTGAAGAAGTTCCAGATCCTGTTTTTAGCGGAAAAATGATGGGAGAAGGTATTGCCATCAAACCAACTGATGGAACTATTGTAGCACCTGTTGACGGTGAAATCATTCAACTTGCAGAAACAAAACATGCTTTTGGGATCCGCACAGCTTTAGGTGAAGAAATCCTTGTCCACATCGGTCTTGAAACTGTGGCATTAAAAGGAGAAGGTTTTGAAGTCCTCACAAAATTGGGGGCGAAAGTAAAAAAAGGTGAGCCACTTATTAAAGCGGATCTTGCTTACATTGAAGAAAACGCAACAAGCACGATCATTCCAATGGTTGTAACAAATAGTCCAGAAGACAAATTCGACTTTGACTGGAAACAAGTAACAGAAACAGTCGCTGGCGAAACGGAAGTCTTCGTGACGACACTTAAATAAAAATAAGACGCATTTACTTGAAAGCAAAAGAGGGAAGTTAGATGAAAATTATTCGGATCTTGAATAATAATGCAGTCGTGTTACAAGATGGCAATGAAGAAAAAATTGCTATTGGAGCTGGTATTGCATTTAATAAAAAAAAGAAATGATGTGGTAGTGGCTAATAAAATTGAAAAAATGTTTGTGATGCAAGATGAATCTGAACATTTTCAAGAGCTTCTAAAACGCATCAACGAAGAATATTTCGCCGTATCCGAGGAAATCATTTCCTATGCAGAGGCTACGCTTCCCTTTAAACTTAGTGAGCATATTCACATCTCGCTAACAGATCATTTAGCTTTCTCGATTGAACGATTAAAAGAAGGCATTATCCTTCAAAATCGTTTGTTAAATGAAATTAAAGTGCTTTACGAGCCAGAATTTAAAATCGGTCTTTGGGCGATCAATCATATCAAAGACCGGTTTGGGCTCGATATGCCAATTGATGAAGCGGCTTACATTGCCCTTCATATCCATACGGCAAAAATTGGTGCGGGCGATATCCATGAAAGTGTGAGGCAAGCATCGATCATTTCAAGCATGATTGAAGTGATCACAACTGAACTCGAGATCATGCTTTCTGGTCAGGATATTGCTTATGAACGACTGATTACGCATCTGCGTTTTGTGTTAAATCGCGTGGAGAAAAAAGAGCTCCACACGATGGATGACGAAATGCTCACAATGATCAAGAACAAGTTTGAATTTAGTTTTAATACTGCGAAGAAAGTGGCGGACTTATTAAAAAATGACTATAAGTTGCTACTTCCAGAAGCGGAATTAGGATATATTGCCCTTCATATTGAAAGATTGAGGAGCTTTTGGGAAAAATAAATTTTTTAGGAGGCATTTTAAGGTTATGGACGTATTAAAACGATTTGCAATCGGTGCGGTTTATCCGGTCATCACGCTTGTAATCATTGGGATTTTCTGGCTTGCAAATGCAGCAACAGGGATGAAAGCTATTGATTCCATTTATCAAGGACTCATTCTTATGTTTCCACTGATTGTATCCATGGGGATTGCAATTGGAATGGCAAAAGATCATAGTGGGGCCTCTGCACTCGCTGGAGCAGTTGGATGGCTCGTTTATGCAGCTGTTATTGTTTCTCTGAATTTTCCAAAAAACGGAGTCTTTTCTCCTACAGAGTTTTCTGCTAATTTCAATTTCCTAAGTGGGATTTACATGGGGATTGCAGCAGGTGTTCTTTATAACAAGTTCTACAATATTCGTCTCCCAGAATGGTTAGCATTCTTTGGTGGTCGTCGTTTTGTTCCGATCGTTACATCGGTTGTAGCTTTGTTTATCGGCACTTTTGTAGCAGCAATTTTCTAGGGAATTGGAAAGAGAAATGGAGGAAATAACATGTTAGGTGGATTACAAAAAATTGGGAAAGCCCTCATGCTACCAATTGCCGTACTTCCGGCAGCTGGCCTTTTAAACCGTCTTGGGGCGGACGACGTTTTTAATGTACCATTTATCCATTCAGGTGGAGCAGCACTATTTACATTCTTATCATTACTATTTGCAATCGGGATTTCGATTGGTCTTTCAAAAGACAACAGTGGGGCAGCTGGCTTAAACGGCGCGATTGTCTTTTTCATTTTAAACTTTGGAGTTATCGGTGTAAATACAAGCATCAACATGGGCGTTTTTGCTGGTTTCATTGCTGGACTTACAGCACCAATCCTTTATAACTATATGTACGATAAAAAAATCTTTGGGAATCAAGAATTTTTAGATGGAAAACACTTAGCTATTATTATCAATGCAGTATTGACTTTACTACTTGTGATCATTTTTGGAGCTGCTTGGCCAACCATTCAAAATGGTTTAGACGCACTTAACGGCTGGATTACAAGTGCAGGTGCATTCGGCTCTGCTATTTACGGGATTTTAAACCGTGCGCTCATTCCAACAGGTTTGCACCACGTACTGAATACGTATCTATGGTTTGGATACGGCGACTTTGTGGATGCTGCTGGACAAATGGTTCACGGAGATATCAACCGCTTCTTCGCAGGAGATCCAACAGCGGGAACATTCCAAGTTGGTTTCTTCCCAGTCATGATGTTTGGTCTTCCTGGAGCTGCCTTTGCAATGTATCTAGCAGCTAAGAAGAAAAACCGCGCAGAAGTTGGCGGAATGATGCTATCGCTTGCGGTAACAGCTTTCCTAACAGGAATCACAGAACCAATTGAATTTACATTCATGTTTATTGCACCATTCTTATATGCGATTCATGCAGTTTTAATGGGTGTATCAATGTTTGTAACCAACTTACTTGGCATTAAACTCGGCTTTACCTTTAGTGCCGGAGCGATTGACTTTGTCCTTAACTTTACAAAAGGGCACAATGCGTGGCAGCTAATTCCAATCGGACTTGTCTTTGCATTCATTTACTTCATTCTGTTCTACTTCATCATCAAAAAATTCAACTTGAAAACACCAGGTCGTGAAGATGAAACAGAAGAAAGCCTAGCCATGGAAATGCCGAACGCTGAAGTACAAGAATCTGCGGCTTCACTTGGAGCAACAGAAGCAGACCTTCCAAATGGAAAAGTCGATAAATACGAACAAATGGCACGCGGCTACCTTGGTGGACTTGGCGGGGAAGACAACCTTGTAAAAGTAGATAACTGTACAACACGACTTCGCCTGCAAGTGAAAGATGCTGACTTGATGAATGAAGCTGCACTGAAAAAATCAGGTGCACGTGGCGTTGTGAAAATTAACAAAGAAAACGTGCAAATTATTGTCGGAGCAGACGTTGAGTTTGTAGCTGATAAGATGCGCGATATTACTGGTAAATAATAAACAAATAAAACGGCAAGTGAATGGCTCCATGTTGAATGGGGCGTATCACTTGTCGTTTTTTTTACAATTGAAGCTTGAATTTTGTTTAGTTTTTCTAGATAATGAAAAAGATTGGAGTGAAGCAAAATGTTAGAAGTGATTGTAGAAAATGCAGTAGATGCTAAATTAGCTGAAAAATACGGAGCAAATCGACTCGAAGTGGTTTCGGCGATTAGCGAAGGCGGACTAACCCCAAGCTATGGCGTGTTAAAAGAAATTATCGGTGCAACAAGCTTGCCGACGATGGTAATGATTCGCCCACATAGCCATTCTTTTATATATAACGAAAGCGATGTGCGGGCGATTCAAACCGACATTGAAGTGGTGAAAAAATTAGGCGCAACAGGAATCGTGTTTGGCGCAGTAACAGAAGCCGGGAAAATCGACACAAACTTGCTCGAAAAAGTGCTTGAATGGAAGGGAGACCTGCGTTTTACATTCCACCGGGCGATTGAAGCGACAAATGACTTAGAAGAAGCTTATCGAACGTTAAAAACTTATGGCAAGAAGATTGACCAAGTCTTGACATCAGGTGGCACAAAGAGCGCAGTAGATTCGATTCCCTTGTTAAAAAACTGGATAGCGGATAGTGAAAAAAACTCGGATTCGCTTCAAATTTTAGTGGGGAGTGGCGTGACGGATCAAAATATTCACGATTTGCATGAAGCCCTCTCAAATCAAGCTTATCACGTTGGTAGCGGAGCAAGAATGGCAGGAAGCTTTGCAAGTCCTCTTGATCCTGAACGAATTGCACGCATCCAAAAGGTGATCCAGAGCTGAAACGCATATAGCTATCTCGCATTGGATAAGGTATAATGAAGCAAAGAAGAAAAACGAGGTGGACCAGATTCGTGGATAATCTAATTGGAAAAAGTGTAACCATGAGCGTGAAAGAAATCATGGAAGATGGCTTCTTGCTTGAAAAAGACGGAGCTACTGTTCGAATGAAAAAAGGAAATAGTAATCGACTCGATTTAACGATTGGCGAAGAAATTTTGGTTTTTCTTTATGTGGACTACGACCACGAGTTAACGGCGACAACGACGATTCCAAAGGTTCAAGTGGGGCATTACGGATTTGGAACGGTTACGGAAGTCCGAAAAGACTTAGGCGTTTTCATGGATATTGGAATCGAAAAAGATATCGTTGTTTCAATGGATGATATGCCTGCTTTATCGCATCTTTGGCCGAAAAAAGGAGACCGTTTGATGCTTGCTTTGCGTGTTGATGAGAAGAATCGAATTTGGGGTGTTTTGGGGTCTGAAACAGAATACAAAACCATTGCCTATACTGCTAAGCAAGATATGTTTAATCAAAATGTATCGGGAACTGTATATAAGCTGTTAAAAGTGGGTTCATTTGTGTATACAGATAATGGCTATATTGGGTTCATCCATGAAAGTGAGCGAACTTCTGAGCCAAGACTAGGCGAATATGTGAAAGCACGCGTCATCGCTGTTAAACCTGATGGATCGCTCAATCTTTCTCTTCGTGGACGCGTTCATGAAGTGCTTAGTGACGATGCAGAAATGATTTTAACTTATTTGCGAAGCGTTGGTGGCGAAATGGGATTTGGCGATAAGTCGAATCCAGAAGCCATTCGAGGTAAGTTTGGAATTAGTAAAGCACAATTTAAACGTGCACTTGGAACGCTAATGAAAGCAGGGAAAGTCACACAACAAGCGGGGCTTATCACCAAGTTAACGGAAGAAGATTCAGACTAAAGTCTTAGTGAGGGGTACACCTACAGCGGTTTGCCCCTTATTGGACTTCTTTTTATAATAGAAAAAGATTCAAACTTAAAAAAAGGAGGTGTCGCTATGAAAAAAATCGAGAGCTCTGTTCTTTTTTTATTTATTGTGATCGTTGCTTTAGGCATCGGACTCGAAATGCTGTTTAGATGGCAGCTTCTTGTGATCTTTGCGCTCGGCATTATCTTTTTATACACATCAAGAAAAGCTGGCGTTTCTAAAAAGCAGCAGCGCAATCGTTTATTTTTAGCCGCTGTTTTCATTTTACTAGCTGTGCTTTTAACGACATCTTTCAAATTCGGGGTTGTTATTTTTGGTATTTTTGCGATTTTTCATTATATCAACCGCAAACGTGCACCTGAACTTTTAATGGTGGAAACAAAAGAGCCAGGAAAAATAGATCGTGTCAATCATTTCATTAAAAATCAGTGGTTTGGCAACCAGCGTGTGCTTGATGTGGTTTATGAATGGGAAGATATCAATATCCAAACTGGGATTGGTGATACGATCATTGACCTTGGGAATACTGTTTTACCGACAGGCGAGAGCGTGATTATGATTCGCAGTATTTCAGGGAAAATTCGCTTACTTGTCCCATTCGACTTAGGAATTTGCCTTGAGCACTCTGCTATTTTTGGTAAATTACAGTATGATAAGAAAAGCACATCGATTCAAAATGATTCGATTAAACTCTATTCAGACAACTATGAAACAGCTGCACGTAAAGTGAAAATCGTAACTTCTGTTGTACTTGGAGATTTAGAGGTGATTCGTCTATGAACTATACACGAACACAAATGATTCTTTGCTCTTCACTCATCTTTGCTACCTCCATGATCGGAAGTTTAATTTATTTCTTTGTCAGCGATTTGACGTGGTATGAATTTCTAATCGGCGTCAAAATTTTGTATTTACCGTTTGTTATTTTTGTACCACTTACTTCTATTTTGGCAGGATTAATGATTGGAGCAGTTTCTGGCTATTTGATTAAACAGAAGTTTGAAGGCATCGATTTTGAAATTCGTTTACTTGAACAAGGAGATCTTGAGAAAAAATTTCAAGAAGAAGAAAATTTAGTAGAAGTTGCACAAGTCTACAAGCAAATTGACCGATTACGTGATAAAATGAAATCGCAGACACTACTTACCCAAAAAATTGCGAATGAAAAAGCTGAAATTAGCGGTGAAACAAAAGAAGCAATCCTTTCAGAAGAACGACACAGAATCGCACGAGAACTACACGATTCCGTTAGTCAGCAATTGTTTGCCGCGATGATGCTTTTATCGGCTTTAAACGAGCAAGTAGCAAAAGATGATTCACCTGTCTTGAAAAAACAGCTTCGGATGGTGGAATCTATCGTAAATGAATCCCAATCCGAAATGCGTGCTCTTCTCTTGCACTTGCGACCTACCCAACTAGAAGGGAAGTCGCTCAAAAAAGGAATGGAACAACTTCTAAAAGAATTGACGACAAAATTGCCAATTAAAGTAGAGTGGCAAATTGAGAATCTTCAGCTTCAAAAAGGTATCGAAGATCATTTGTTTCGAATTGTACAAGAACTATTATCTAATACACTTCGGCATTCGAAAGCGGATCTTCTCGAAGTTCGTTTTGTTGAAATCGACAATATGGCTGTTTTGAAAGTGGTTGATGATGGTGTTGGTTTTGATATGAATGCCGTTCCGCAAGGCTCTTATGGCCTGCAAAACATGCGAGAACGCGTACAAGAATTTGGTGGAACGATTAAGATTATCAGTTTTCCAAATAAAGGAACAAGTGTTGAAATTAAAATCCCTTTAGTGGCTGAAAAGGAAGTGGACGAAGAATGATAAAGGTATTACTTGTAGATGATCATGAGATGGTGCGGATTGGTGTATCTGCCTATTTATCGGTTCAAGATGATATGGAAGTTGTGGGCGAAGCAGAAAACGGTCGGGAAGGCGTAGAGATGGCTCTTGAGTTGCGTCCAGATATTATTTTAATGGATCTTGTCATGGATGAGATGGACGGGATTGAAGCAACAAAAGAAATCCTTCTAAACTGGAAAGAAGCCAAAATTATTATCGTGACAAGTTTTATTGATGATGAAAAAGTATATCCTGCACTGGAAGCAGGAGCAAGTAGTTACATGTTAAAAACATCGACAGCTGGTGAAATTGCCGATGCGATTCGTGCTACATATGGCGGTGATTCGGTGTTTGAACCGGAAGTAACAGGGAAAATGATGCAACGCCTAACTGCAAAACCAGAAAGGAACTTGCATGATGACCTAACTAACCGCGAACAAGAAATTCTACTTTTAATTGCAGAAGGAAAATCCAATCAAGAAATAGCCGATGAGTTGTTTATCACACTTAAAACTGTGAAAACACACGTAAGTAATATTCTCTCCAAACTAGATGTACAAGATCGAACTCAAGCGGCCATTTATGCGTTTAAACATAATCTAGTGAAAGAAGACGATAAGTAAGAGAGGAGAGAATTCAAATGAAGGAAGGATTTGCGGTTATCGGGTTAGGACGATTTGGCGGGAGCATCTGTCGCTCGCTTGTTGAGCAGGGCATGGAAGTACTTGCGATTGATTCAGATGAAGAACGTGTCAATGAATATATGTCAGTTGCAACTCATGCCGTTATAGCCAATTCGACGGATGAAAATGCTTTACGTCAACTAGGCATTCGAAATTTTGAGCACGTAATCGTGGCGATTGGTGAAGATATCCAGTCGAGCATTCTCACGACCCTAATTTTAAAAGAAATGGGCGTTAAGCTAGTAACGGCGAAAGCAACTAATGATAAGCATGCTAAGTTATTGGATAAAATCGGAGCCGACCGCGTGGTGCATCCAGAGCGAGATATGGGACGAAGAATCGCTCATTACATCGTTTCAAAGAACATGCTAGATTATTTAGAGCTATCGGATGAATACAGTTTAGTTGAGATTTCGGTATCAGATCCAAGATTCTTTAATAAAAGCTTACAAGAACTTGATTTTCGAAATGAATATGGTGTCAATATTGTAGGAATAAAGCGTGACCAAGAAATGATCATCACACCAGAAGCCACAGCTATTTTGCAAGATGGTGATATTTTGATCGTGATTGGATCTGATGTTGATATTGAACGGTTGCAAGAAAAAATTCAATGAATCGATTTGCCATTTTATTCTAACAGTCAATTTGAGTCGAACCAACAAGAGTGGTCGGCTTTTTTTGTCGTTGTTTTTCCGAGAGTTATCCCTATAAAATTGACAAATTTATGTCATTTTTTCATTTGTTTTTCACTGGATAACGGCGAGTAATGATGAATAAACAAAAAAGCTTCGTGCCAGCAGTTAAGCTGACATGAAGCTTTTTATACTTCCATAATAATAGGTAAAATCATTGGACGACGCTTCGTTTTTTCATATAAAAACGGTTGAAGCGTATCAGTGATTTCATTTTTTATTTCCGAACGTTGCGGATTCTTGCCCTTCATCAGTTTTTCTAACTGACGTTTTAGTAAGTTCTGTGCTTCACCAATTAAATTGCCTGATTCACGCATATAGATAAATCCACGTGAAATAATATCAGGGCCAGCCATCACTTTAGCTTTATCCATATCAACCGAAACAACAACTGTAACAAGTCCTTCTTCCGAGAGAATCCGACGATCACGTAAAACAATATTTCCGATATCCCCAATACCGCTACCATCAATATAGATGCTTGCAGCTTGGATTTTACCAGCAACATGTGCAGCATCACTTGTTAAAGCAAGCACATCTCCGTTCCCACAAATAAAGCTGTTTTCTAATGGAACATCACATTCATCAGCTAGTTCAGCATGAATCTTCTGCATCCGGTATTCACCATGGATTGGCATGAAGAATTTGGGTTTCATCAATCGAAGCATTAGTTTTTGCTCTTGTTGGCCGCCGTGTCCTGAAGTATGGATATTGTTAACTTTCCCATGAATAACTTCAGCGCCAGCTTGGTAAAGCAAGTTAATGGTCCGGTTTACACTGATCGTATTTCCTGGAATAGGGGATGATGAAAAGACAACGGTATCGCCAGGTTGAATTTGAATTTGTCTGTGCGTGCCATTCGCAATTCGTGATAGCGCGGCCATCGGTTCACCTTGACTCCCAGTACAAAGAATCGTTAATTCATTCGCAGGAATACGATTAATTTGATTGGCTTCAACAAATGTGTTTTTTGGAGCTTTAATATAGCCGAGTTCTTGACCAATCGTAATAGCTGACTCCATACTTCTACCAAATACGGCGATTTTACGTCCCGTTTCAATAGAAGATTCTACAACTTGTTGAAGGCGATAAATGTTCGATGCAAATGTAGCGAAAATAATACGTCCAGGAACGTCACGGAAGATGTTCTTGATACTTTCGCCAACGACACGCTCACTCATCGTGAAATTTGGAACTTCAGCATTTGTACTGTCGGATAACAGACAAAGGACGCCTTCTTTTCCAATTTCTGCCATTTTCGTTAAATTAGCAGGTTCGCCAACTGGTGTAAAATCGAACTTAAAATCACCAGTATGAACAATATTTCCAGATGGGGTTTTAACAACAATCCCATAAGTATCTGGAATACTGTGTGTTGTTCTAAAGAAAGAAACGCTTGTTTTTCGGAATTTAAAAACGTCCTCTTCTTCAAATTCATAGATTTTAGTTTGGCGCAGTAAGCCGTGCTCTTCTAATTTGTTGCGGATAAGCGCACTTGCAAGCTTTCCTGCGTAAATCGGAATATTGATCTCACGAAGAAGGTAAGGTACGCCACCAATGTGATCTTCGTGTCCATGGGTGATAAATAACCCTTTGATTTTTTCTTTGTTTTTAACGAGATAGCTATAATCTGGAATCACATAATCGATTCCAAGAAGCTCGTCTTCTGGAAATTTAATTCCAGCATCAATTAAAATGATTTCATCTTGAAATTGTACGCCATACGTATTTTTGCCGATTTCGCCAAGTCCACCCAAAGCGAAAACAGCTGTTTCATTATTTTTAACGAATTTCATAAAACTTATTTCTTCCAGAGCTTAAAGTCTGGTTGCCTTTCTTCATAAGCAAGATGCTTTTCACTAAGCGCATCAATGTGTTCGATGTGGAAAGGCTCAGTTTTTAAATTTTGGCGCACTTCAACTTCATCATTTGCTTCGATATAAAGTGAATGTGTTTTTTCACGCACCGGTGTTTCGGTGCTTGTTTCTTGATAAAATACTTTAAAAATCATTTTTTTCTCTCCTTTAATAGTAAATATTCAAAAGTTAGGAAATCAAGTCTTAATCCGAACTTTTAAGTCGATTTTCGCGGATATATTTAGTTATACAGCATCAGAAAAACTGAAAAAGGCAAAACGAAAACAATCACAGTTCTCGAGTTTTCAAACTTGTGTCGCGCTTTTCTTTTGCAAGATTTTAATTGCGAGTAGCTCAACATGAATTTTCACAAATTCTTTGACAAGCAAACTGCATTAAAATCTGATTTTTTCCGTTTCGTTGTAGGTTTCTTACTTTATCCGAACTATATCCTTGCTTTCTAATATACCATAAAAAAGCATAAATGCTACAGGAAAGTGCTTTTATTTTTGAAAAAAAGTTCTTTTTCATGCTTTTACAACCATTTTGAACTGTTTTTTGATATACTGGAAGCGGATAAATTGATTGGGTGAAGGAGTAGATTATGAGTAAAATTGTCTTTTTTGATGTGGATGGGACGCTTTTCGATGACAACAAAGAAATCCCAGCTTCCACAAAAACAGCTATCAAAGCGCTGCAGGATAAGGGAGTCTACGTAGCCATCGCAACGGGGAGAGCCCCATTTATGCTAGATGATGTTAGACGAGAACTAAATATTGATTCGCTCGTTTGCTATAATGGGCAATATGTGATTTTTGAAGGGGAAGTGTTACTGAAAAATCCACTTCCACAAGAATCGCTGGAACGTTTGATCACAGTGGCAACGGAAAATGATCATCCGATTGTTTTCTCGGCAAGTGATACAATGCGTGTTAACTTGCCAAATCATCATGGAGTTTCTCAAGGAATGAAATCGCTCAAACGAGAATATCCAAAAGTAGATGCAAACTATTATAAAGGACGAAATATTTATCAGTGCTTGCTTTTTTGTGAAGAAGAGTACGATGCTTTTTATAGTAAAAACTTTCCGCAATATCGTTTTATGCGCTGGCACGATGTCTCTGTTGATGTTTGTCCAAGTGAAGGCTCTAAGGCTCGAGGAATTCGCGATATGATTAAGAAACTAGGTTTTTCGATGGAAGATACGTACGCATTTGGCGATGGGCTGAATGATATTGATATGCTTCAGGAAGTGGGCTGCGGAGTTGCAATGGGGAATGGACGTCCGGAAGTAAAAGCTGTTGCAGATTATGTGACAACTTCTGTATCCGACGATGGAATTTTGAATGGTTTGAAACAAATCGGCTTGTTGTAAAATTATTCTAACTTTTAGGAACAAAAACAACTCTTATAATCTGAAAGTCCTGTATTGTGAAAAAACGATTCTTTTTCTGTGGGGTCAATTGTCATTTTTTGCACGATTTCTTGAAAAAGGTTTGTCAAATCAAGCGCAGGAGTGTAAGATATTAACAGTTGCTTTTATGCAGTAAAGCAAGGAATTAAATAAAAAAGTTTAATGACGAAAAAGGGGTGTTCAAATGAGTGAGCAAAAAGGAAACAAACCATTTGTTCCTTATGTACCGGCATCAAAATCCCTTCCAGAAATCACAGGTTTTTCAATTGTTCTGGGGATTATTTTAGCGATTCTTTTTGGTGCGGCCAATGCTTATCTCGGATTGAAAGTTGGTTTAACGGTTTCGGCATCAGTTCCAGCAGCCGTTATTTCAATGGGGATTCTAAGAGGTATATTTAAACGTGATTCAATTCTTGAAAACAACATCGTACAGACGATGACAACAGCTGGGGAAGCATTAGGAGCGGGAGCTGTGTTTACAATCCCTGCCTTATTCTTGCTTGGCGTTGAAATCAATCAAATCATGTTGATTTTCATCGTTCTAACTGGGGGATTCTTAGGTGTATTCATGATGGTTCCGCTTCGTCGGATGTTGATTGTAAATGAACATGAAACTTTGCCTTATCCAGAAGGAACGGCTTGCGCGGAAGTACTGAAATCCGGTGAAACGGGTGGATCGCAAGCGAAACTTGTTGCACTTGGCTTTGTAGCCGGTGGACTTGTTAAAGTATTAACAGATGGATTTAAGTTATTTAAAAGTGAAATTCAAGTGGGCGTTTTTAAATTCCAAAACGCTTTTGTAGGAACACAAATTTATCCAGCATTAGTAGGGGTTGGATTTATTATTGGACCTAAAATTGCTGGGCAAATGGTGGCCGGCGGTTTGATGGCGTCACTAGTACTCGTTCCAACGGTTGCATTCTTTGGTGGAGAAAGTGCCCAAGTTATTTTTCCGGCAACTGAAGCTTTGCGTAATTTAGACGTAGCGGCAATTTGGGATAATTACATACGCTATATTGGTGCTGGAGCTGTTGCAGCCGGTGGATTAATTACACTTGTTAAGACATTGCCTGCGATTTTCCAAACACTTCGAAGCACTGTTCAAAGCATGAGTAAAAATAAGAAACATCATTTAATGGAAATTGAACGAACTGACCGTGATATTCCGATGAAATGGGTATTGATTTGTACAGCAATTATTTTACTTGTTATTGCGTTTGATCCATTCACAAACGTTGGAATTATCGGTGCACTAGCAATCGGGATTTTTGGATTCTTGTTTGTAACTGTAGCATCTCGGATTGTTGGGATTGTCGGAAGTTCGTCTTCACCTGTTTCGGGAATGACAATTGCAACTCTTCTGATCGTAGCACTCGTTTATAAAGCTTTCGGCTATCATGGCAATGAAGGTATCTTGTTAACCTTAACAGTTGCGGCTATTGTGTGTTCAGCACTTGCCGTTGCAGGAGACATTTCCCAGGATCTTAAAACAGGTTATCTCGTTGGTGGTACCCCGTGGAAACAACAAGTTGCTATGATGATCGGTGTCTTAGCAAGTGGTCTTGTAATGGGTTATATCTTGACGCTACTTGATAACGCTTATGGAATGGGTTCAGCAGAACTACCAGCTCCGAAAGCGATGCTAATGAAGATTCTTGCGGAAGGAATCTTAAATGGAAACTTGCCGTGGGATTTAATCTTTATTGGCGTGTCAATTGCCGTTGTTGTAGAATTTATGGGACTTAATTCGCTTGTGTTTGCCGTTGGTCTTTACTTGCCACTTAACATTAGTGCAACAGTTATGTTCGGTGGATTCGTTCGCATGATCGTAAATGGCGTTATTAAGCGCAAGAAAGAAAAAGAAGAAGGCAATACACGGATTGAACGCGGAACGCTATTTGCTTCTGGTTTGATCGCCGGTGAATCACTTCTCGGCGTTGTAATCGCCTTTATCATTTCGCTTAACTTAAATATTATTCCAGCGAATGTTCTTCTTGAGAACCAGTGGCTACCGTTCATCGTCTTTATCATCATCTGTGCATTGCTTTATATCGCGACAGTTCCTCGCAAGAAAACAAACTAAGAGGTGAAAAAGTGTGGCGCGAAAAAAAGTCAATTTGATCGATCAAATTCCTGTACTGAAAGAAAAATTGCAGGTCATAGACGAGGGAGAAAATAGCTTTCTTGTGATCGAACGAAAAAATCCAATTGAAAAAATCGCGATTCGGTTTTTTAAACAACCGGCTTTCCGAAAAATTAATTTAGATGTTGAGGGTGCGTTTATTTTAAAGCGACTCGATGGCATTAAAAATGTGGCTGAATTAGAAGTTGATTTTAATGAAGCTTTTGGAAATGAAGACGAGATGAGCCTTGCACGCTTGGTTCGCTTTCTTCAAATCGTAGATTCTTATGGTTGGCTAAAATGGAAAAATAAACCACAGAACTGAAAAAGAGCAGTTGCCGGATTCGGCAACTGCTCTTTATTTTGCATTTTGATTGAAAAAGCGAGTCTCGGCTTCTGGAGGGAACAAAAGTGGATTGCTATTAAGTCGATCCAACAGATTCTTGACACGATGTTCTCCGCGTATAACTGACGCTTCAATTTCTGCTTTAAAAAAGGGCAGATGAGCCACTAAAAAATGCTGCTTTTGTGGGGTCACCGCGTACACATTATGAGCGCGCGCAAGCTTTTTGAGCTCCTCTTCTGTAAGGTGCGGCAAATCAACAGGCAAAATAAGATAACTTTGCCCCGCATCGTTTGCATCTTGTTGACTGACGCTATATAGCCCTCCAAGCGGTCCGTATTCTACCACTTCTTTTAAGTCAGGAACCAGCTGGACAGACTTTTTGGAATGAAAAAGCTTTTCCATCTGCTGAATTTGAGCTTGATTGACTGAAATAAAGATCTCGTGAGTGAATTTTTCAAGCTTTTGGATGGTTTGCTCGATGAAACAAAGCGAGCTTCCTTCGGGCTTATAAAAAGCTTTATCACTTCCAAAACGACTTGATTTACCACCAGCAAGGACAATCGCTTTTAATGGGTTATTCTTTTTCAAGTTGACCACCCTTTAAACGAAGAATTTCATTTGTGAGCATTTGCGCTTCAGAACGATAATGCGTGACAAAAATAACCGGAATATCAAAATCGCGCGCCATTTCCCGAACGAGATCCATGCAAATAAAGCGGGTTTCTTCATCGAGCCCATTAAAAGGTTCATCCAGTAGCAGTAACCTTGGATTTACGATCATTGCTCGTGCCATAGCGACCCGTTGTTTCTCGCCACCAGAAAGTTTTTGTACGGACGAATAGAGGAGATGAGAAATTTGCAAATAATCACTGATGTAACGAACTTGTCTTTCAATCGCTTCTTTATTTTTTCGTGTTATTTTATTCACTTTTAAACCAAAAGCAATATTTTCATAAACATTCAAATTAGGAAAAAGCGCCAGGTTTTGAAATAAATAACCAATTTTTCGCTCAGAAGCAGGGAGGCGCAAGGAAATAGAGGTATCTTCAAACAAGAGCTCACCAAACTCGATTTTTCCTTGGTCAATCGGCTTTAATCCACTGATACATTGAAACAAAGTAGATTTGCCAACCCCACTTGCTCCCATAATAGCTGTAATTTGCGCATTAAATTCATACTCTACTTTTAAATCGTGAAACGGCATTTGTTTTGTGAAGGCAAGTTTCAAATTCATCTTACATCCCCCTCATAAGTTGGCTTTGGCGGACGGTAAGCACGTGAATAATAAAGAGAGCAGCGACGCCGATGAGCAAATTAAATAGCCCTAAATAAAAAGCGGTGCGCATATCGCCTTGCTGAACCATAAAATAAATGCTTGAAGCGATCGTATCCGTTTTCCCTTCAATGTAACCTGCTACCATCAGCGTAGCTCCAAATTCGCCCATTGCTCGGCAAAAACTCAGTAAAATACCAGCTAAAATGGGTTGCCAACAGTTGGGCAAAATAACCTTTCGGAAGATCTGACCGGAAGTGGCCGAAAGCGTTTCGGCCGCCCAAACAAGTTCATGGTCAATCGAGAGGAACGCAGCTTTCAAGCCTTGATACATAATCGGTAAGATAATAATGGTTGTTGCGACGATTGCACCAGCCAATGAAAAAATAAAGCTAAAGTGGAAAGTGTCGAATAAAAATGCGCCAAAGCCATTATTTTTCCCAAAAAGACTTAAAAGGAGTAAACCAACAACCGTCGGAGGTAAAACAAGCGGTAGCAAAATCAGCGTTTCGATGGGAAGTTGCCATTTTGAATTTCGCTTTGCAAAATAGTAACTGAGCGGCAGCATCACAAGAAATGCGATCGCCGTTGATAAAAGAGCAATAAAGATTGAATGCCAGACAGGTGTAAACATAAAAATCCTCCAAGTTAGCATAAAATTGTTTTTCTTTTATTATGGCGCCATAAAGCGAGAACTGTCAAACCAAAGTTAAGAAAAAAGGGATTTGCTGTTCATTTTTCTTGAATTACGGTATTATAGTAATGAAAAAAACGGTTACAGATTGTGAAAAGGGGATAGGAAAATATGATAGAAAGAAGAGCAACGATTCCTTTTAGCGAAGCAAGACAATTGATCACGGAGCATGTGGAGCGTTTACAGCCTGTTTCGGCTGCGCTTTTTCTTGCAAGAGGAATGGTTTTGGCTGAGTCCATTTATGCGCCTTTCCCGTCGCCTTATTTTCGTCGTTCTGGCTATGACGGCTTCGCGATTTGCGCGGAAGACGATCACGATTTTCCAATCACGCTCCAAGTTGTGGCAGAGGTTCCGTGTGGCGCGACTTACAACAAACGTCTGAATCCAGGCGAAACGGTGCGGATTATGACAGGGGCGAAAGTTCCTGAAGGTGCATCTAAAATTATTATGCTTGAACAATCACAAGTGGCTGAGAGGTCTGAAGAAATTCGACTGATCAATTCGCAACCACACAGTAACATTACGGAAATCGGGACGGAGTTTCAAACAGGTGATTTGTTACTCGAAAAAGGCCATCAACTAAACGCTGGTTCGCTTAGCTTGCTAGCTTCTTTTGGCGTAACAGAAGTGAAAGTTTGGCCGAAACCTAAAGTCGCCATTCTCTCGACTGGTTCAGAACTCGTTGCGGCTGGAGACACTTTACCAGATGGTAAGATTTATAATAGCAATGAGCCGCTTCTTGTATCACTTGCGGAAGATTACGGAGCGGAAGTCGTGTATCACGAGGCACTTTCGGATGATTATGAAGCGACACGAACACGCCTTGAAGAAATTGCGGGAGAAGTGGATTTGATTTTAACAACAGGCGGCGTTTCTGTTGGTGATTTTGATTTTATGGCTGAGATTGCAAAACGCGAAGCGAAGCTATTATTTAATAAAATTCAAATGCGGCCTGGGAGTCCAACAACGGCGATGCTATTTGAAGGAACGCTACTTCTCGCGTTATCAGGGAATCCTGGCGCTTGCTTTACAGGTTTTCACTTGTTTGCAGAACCGGCGCTTCGAAAATTTTCTGGGAAGCCATCAAGCATTTTGGAAGTAAAAGGCATTATGGCTCAAGATTATTTGAAAAATAATGGTTATGATCGCTTTTTGCGAGGCAAGGTGTATTTTTCGGATGGGGAGTATCAAGTAGAGCCTGTCGGAAGTGACATGTCTAGTTCGCTTGGCAACCTTCCATTTGCTGATTGTTTGATTATGATTCCACGTGGCAAAGTGGGAAAAGCAAAAGGAGAAGAGGTTCGTGTATGGCTGTTATCCTCCAAATCGTAGGCTATAAAAAAAGTGGGAAAACCACTTTTATGAATCAGCTCATTCAACAAGCCAAAAGAAGAGGTTTCACGGTGGCAGCATTAAAGCATGATGCTCATGATTTTGAGATGGATCATGCAGGAACCGACAGTTTTAGCTTTCGCGAAAGTGGGGCGGATCATGTGGCGCTCACGTCGAATCGTAAGTTTGCCCTTCTTAGTAACGCGAGCCTTTCTTTAAAGGAAGCTTTAGAGCGCTTGCCGCAAACAGACCTAGTCCTTATTGAAGGCTTTAAAGATGCACCTTTTCCCAAAATTGTGTTTGTGAAAAATTTAGAGGAATATGCGGAGCTTCAAGCAAGCTTGAAAGAAGTGCTTGCTTTTGTTTCGTTTCAACCACTTGCCGAAAAACACATCCAGTTTGTAGCAGAAGAGGAGCAATGTGAACTGCTGGCTGAATCATTGATAGAGGAGTTTTTAGTATGAAATACGTTGCGCTAACGGAAGAAAAAATTGAGATTGAGCCGTTGTTTGCAAAACTGATTAATCCAAAATATGGAGCGATCAATACATTTACAGGTACCATTCGCGAATGGACAGGCGAAGTTCATACCGAGAAAATTCGCTATACTGCCTATGCGGAAATGGCTTTAAAAGAGATGGAACGACTTGCTACAAGTGTGGAAGAAAAATACGATGCAAGCGTTGTTGTCGTGCATCGCTTAGGAGAACTAGAACTTTCTGATATTGCCGTTTTTATTGGTGTTTCTACGGCACACCGAGCGGAAAGCTATGAAGCTTCGCGGATGATTATTGAAGAATTAAAAAAATATGTTCCAATTTGGAAAGAAGAGTTTGATACAGATAAAATCAGATGGGGAGGTTCGAGTCGTCATGAAAATTAAATTTTTTGCTCATCTGGCTTTAAAAACTGGCGAAGAGCGTGAAATAAGTCTAGCGAGCTGTACGTATGTTGGAGAGCTACGCGACTTGATTAGCAGTGAATTTCCTGAGATTGCGTTAGATTTGCCGAATTGTATGTTGGCTGTTAACATGGAATTTAAACAGGATGAAGATCGTCTTCCGGAAACGATTGAAGAAATTGCCGTGATTCCACCTGTAAGCGGCGGATGAGGAAGTGAAAAAAGGAAATGGATCAACTGACACATTTTAACGCAGAAAACCACGCGCAGATGGTTGATGTGACAGAAAAAGAAGAGACACGTCGTGTTGCGGTAGCAGAAGTAAAAGTTTGGATGCAGGAAGAAACACTTAAGCGCATCAAAGCCGGGCAAATTAAAAAAGGTGATGTCTTAGCAGTTGCGCAAGTAGCTGGGATCATGGCTGCTAAAAAAACAAGTGAACTGATTCCGATGTGTCATCCGCTTATGACAACAAAAGCCGATTTATCATTCCAAGATAATGGAAAAGACACTCTCCAGATAACAGCAACGGTTGTGACGGTTGGGAAAACTGGTGTAGAGATGGAGGCATTAACAGCCGCAACTGTCGCAGGACTTACTGTTTATGACATGTGTAAAGCAATGGACCGAGGGATGGAACTAAAAGAAGCACGTCTGCTTGAGAAATCAGGAGGAAAAAGTGGCGATTATTCGTCGAAATAGCAGGAGGTTGTAAAATGGAACTATTAACAGACCGTTTTGGACGCGTCCACGATTATATTCGAATTTCCGTTACAGACCGTTGTAACTTGCGGTGCGTCTATTGTATGCCAGAAGAGGGATTGAAATTTTTGCCTCATGATGAAGTACTGCAAAAAGATGAAATTATTGATTTTATGAAAGTCATGGTACAGTTTGGAATAAAAAAAGTGCGAATAACGGGCGGTGAGCCGCTACTTCGAACAGATATTGTTGAAATCATTCGGGGAATTTCGGCAATTCCAGAAATTGAAGATATCGCAGTTACGACTAATGCGATGTATCTTGCCAAAAAAGCAGAAGCACTAAAGGAAGCAGGACTCACACGAATCAATGTAAGTCTTGATTCCCTTCATGAAGATCGCTTCCGTGAAATCACGCGCGGGGGAAGACTTCAAAAAGTGATTGATGGGCTGAAAAAAGCAGAAGAAGTTGGCTTATTCCCGATTAAACTGAATGTGGTTTTAATCAAAGGACAAAATGATGATGAAATTTTAGATTTTCTTGAGTTTACAAAAGACAAAGATATCAATATTCGTTTTATTGAATACATGCCAATTGGTCATGCTGGAAACAGTTGGAAGAAAAAATATTTATCACTCGAAACGATTTTTGAAAAATGCAAGGAACAAGGGCTTGAATACGAACCGATTGATACGATAAAAGGAAATGGTCCTTCTGAAAACTACCGCTTAAAAGGAGCAAAAGGTTCTTTCGGTTTAATTCACCCTGTGAGTTCTCATTTCTGCGATAATTGCAATCGCTTGAGACTTACGGCGGATGGGTACATTAAAGCTTGCCTATACTGGGATGAAGAGTTAAACATTCGTCCTTATATTCAAAAAGATCCTGAAGAATTGATTCGACTTGTGAAGCAATCGATCGATAATAAACCTGAGAATCATGAAATGGCGCTTAAGCTACAAGATGAAGCGACATCACATAAACCGACTTGGCGTCGTATGAGTCAAATAGGCGGTTGATTAAAAGCGAGAACTGCGTTTCATAGAAGCGTAGTTCTCGCTTTTTTGTGTAGCAGAATAAAGAATGAATTTTAATTCTTTGACATCCCCATGTTACCGGCGTAAACTAAAAATGTAAAGCGCTTTCAAAAATATCAAAGGAGAGATCAAGTCATGAAATTACAAGACAAAGTTGCGATTATTACTGGGGGAGCAGCTGGAATAGGATTTCAAACCGCGTTGCTTTTTTTGAAAGAAGGGGCGAGAGTTGTTTTCACGGATGTTAATCAAAGAGCGGGTGAAGAAGCATTAAATGAACTGAAAAAAGAAAGCCAAGAAGTGCTTTTTGTCAAACAAGATGTCAGTCAAGAAGCCGACTGGGAAACGGTTGTTAAGAAAACGAAAGAGGCTTTTGGACGAATTGATATTTTATTCAATAATGCGGGGATTTATGTGATTAAACCGATTCCGGAAATCACGATGGATGACTGGAACCGAATGATGGGCATCAATGTAACAGGTGTCTTTTTGGGACTTAAACATGTGCTTCCAGAAATCGAAAAAACGGGCTCGGGATCTGTCATTAATGCTTCTTCTATTGCTGGACTAAAGGGGAGTTCGGGTCACTTGATGTACGGAGCTAGTAAAGGAGCCGTTCGCTTAATGACTAAAGATGCAGCGGCAGAATACGCATCTAAAGGTATTCGAATTAATTCGATTCATCCGGGATACATCACAACGCAAATGGCAAACTATGCTTCAGAAACACTTAATTTAACGAAACGTGAATTGGATAAGAGTTATCCACTCGGACGGATGGGGAAACCCGAAGAAGTTGCGAAAATGGTTCTATTCTTGGCTTCTGATGATTCAGCTTTTTCAACAGGTGCAGAATTCGTAATGGATGGTGGCGTAACCAATATCGTTTAATCCTCTTCTCAAATAAAAACGCTTCAGAAAAAATTCTGAAGCGTTTTTTTATGCTTGCTTTCTTCGTTCGGCAATCAAATGAGGAAGTTCAGGTAAAATCAAGTTTTGCATGCCCGTCTGGACCGCATTTTTCGAACCGGGCAAAGCAAAAAACAAGCTATCTTTCGCGGTAAAACCTGCAAAAGCGCGTGAAGCCATTGCTTTAGAGCCGATTTCTTGATAGCTGATCATTCGAAATAACTCGCCAAAACCGGGAATTTCTTGCTCAATTTGTTGAAAAAGTGCCTCAAAAGTTATATCACGTTTGGAAATCCCCGTTCCGCCCGTTGAAATCAAACAAGAAATTTGTTTTTCTTCGATGTTTTTAAGAACGGCACGAATTTTGTTAGCATCATCGGGCACGAGAAGACGCTCAGAAATGTGATGTCCATTTGCTTCTAACAATTCGGCAATGAGCGCTCCACTAGTATCGGTTTCAAGCGTTCGGGTATCGCTAATCGTTAAGACCGCGCAATCGACACTTGTTACATTTGAATCGTGCAAATGACAACCCTCCTTAATTAAAAAAATGATGATAAGCTTTTTTAGCTTCGGTCAAATCGCTTGTCCCATGAATGAGTACACGACCATTTTTAAAAACGGAAAACGTATATGCTGAAAAACGGAAGGTGAGAATAAAAGGATTTTGACTAAATTCGATTTCTTCAGCCTGAAGTCGCTTGGTAATTTGTGTGAACTCAGCACGCTTACGGCTTGGAAAACAAAATTGAACAGTGTCCCTCCCACAAAGTGCAACAGGTTTTTCCGAAAAATTTGTTTCTAGATCAGAGTGGGATCCACAAGAAGGGCAATCCGGTTGTTTAGCAACTTTCAATGATTGAAACGTCATCGTCCAATTATCCAATTGATAAAACACATTATATTCAAAGTTCTCATCCAAAAGTAGACGTGTGAGAAGTGATACTTGAAAGCCTGCTGTGATCGGAATGAGCGGTGCATGAACGCCAATCAAATCGCAACTAGCTTCATTTGTTTGTGGTGCTTCGCCAATTAAACAAGTTAGGCAAGCGGAATCTTGGCTTCGAATAGGGAAAACACTGGCATATGTTCCTGCGCAAGACGTATAGATCCATGGCAGATCATGCGCGTGGCAAAACGCATTTAAAAAGCGCCTCGTCGCAAAGTTATCTGTGCAATCAAGTACGGCATCCACTTCGCTTTCGTAGCCGGAAAGTGTTTCAAGGTTCGCATCATCAACGATACTTTCAATGTGAACGTTCCGATTAATGGCTTCAAGATGTTTTTTAGCCGCATAAGCCTTTGGAAGTTTATCCTGAACATCCTGCTCTGTAAAAAGCGTTTGCCGCTGCAAGTTGCTCCATTCAACGAAATCACGATCAATCAAGATGAGCTTTTTAAATCCCATCCGTGTCGCAAGTTCTGCCGCATAACTTCCAAGTGCGCCAACGCCAACAATTAAAAGAGTCGTTTGCATAATCTTTTTTTGGCCATCCGTGCCAATTTGGCGGACACGCATTTGGCGATCATAGCGATCCATCTAGATCCTCCTTTACTCAAAAAAAATGCCCACTTTCATTAAAAGGGAGCATCTGTGGATAAATTAACCGAGTACATCGACATCTGGTGGCAGATAAGAAGGGTTATTCTTGTTGATGTGGTCATAAAACATGATGCCATTCAAATGATCGATTTCGTGCTGAACAACAATTGCGGGGTATTCACGTAACCGTAGTTTAATCGGATTCCCATCTTCGTCAAAGGCTTCAACTGTAATGCGTTCACTGCGTACAACATAACCTGGGACTTCACGATCAACAGATAGACAGCCCTCGCCGCCAGCGAGACAAGCATCTTGAACGGAATAACTTTTAATTTTTGGATTGTAAAGAACATAGCTATAAAGCTTTTCGTTGTCATCATGAACATGAACAGCAATTATTCGTTTCGTTACAGCAAGTTGAGGAGCCGCAAGCCCTACTCCACCACGAAGACCATATTTTTCAGCGATTTCTTCATCTTGACTATTTTTTAAAAAGGTGAGCATATCACGCCCTAATTGTTTTTCTTCTTCTGTTAAAGGAAAAGTCAATTCTTTTGCTACTTCTCGAAGCGCAGGATGACCTTCCCGAACAATATCTTTCATTAAAATCATTTTTTTCGCCTCTCCTGTTTTTTGTTCTCTATTCATTGTAACAAAAGTTTTTGAAAAAAGGAATGAATTGCTTCACGCTAGCTAGTTTCTTTTTTAGTTAAATCCGAACGATTTACAAGATATGAACATCCTATATTCGCTTTCATCATTTGGATTAGTCAGCATTAGTTTGTGAAATCACAAACTAACTTGGCGAGTATTACTTTTTAGATAATGTGGTGTAATAACAATGGGTTTTTAATATTATATAACAGATAACTTGCTGATTCTAGAATTTTAGTACAGTTTGCGAAAAACGAATAATCTTAGTAACACAGCGATTGTAAGCGATAAAAAAAGCGGATTCATTATATTGACTTCGATGAAATACTAGTGTAAATTAAAAGAGAAGATTAGTGTGTTACTAAGGTTTTGAATGAAAAATAAAACAGTTGATTTTTCTTTTGAAAATAGATGAGTTTGTTCAGTTTGTGAATAGATCGTATTTGATGTATTCTTGGAAAACTACAATCTGGAATTAACTGTAGCCTTATAAACAAGCGCAATAGAAGGAGAATTCCTTGGGGTTAACCACAGAGTGATGCAATCGGGAAAATTTCTTCTATTAATTATTATGGATTCTAAATCTTTGTAGTGCATAATCAGGTTTTGCAAAAGAGTGTTTTGGGAATGTGAATGATGGCGCATTCATTTTCCAATTACGAATTTTTCTAACGAAAGGACGATGTACGTAATGGCTTCTAAAACAAAGAAGGCAATAGTTGATGTGAAAAAGCAATTCGATGCGATTTCTAAGCAATTTGAAATGGTTCAAATTCTAAATGAAAAAGGAGAAGTGATGAATCCTGATTTAATGCCGGATTTGACGGACGAACAACTTGTTGAACTGATGACACGTATGGTTTGGACTCGTGTTCTAGATCAAAGATCAATCTCGTTAAATCGTCAAGGCCGTCTAGGTTTCTATGCACCAACAGCTGGACAAGAAGCTTCTCAACTTGCAAGCCAATATGCGCTTCAAAAAGAAGATTATATTCTTCCTGGCTATCGTGATGTTCCACAAATGATTTGGCATGGCTTGCCACTAACAAAAGCATTCTTGTTCTCTCGTGGACATTTTGTTGGTAACCAACTACCAGAAAATCTGCATGTACTTCCTCCTCAAATCATCATTGGGGCACAAATTGTACAGACAGCTGGCGTAGCACTAGGACTTAAAAAACACAAAAAAGATGCAGTAGCAATCACTTACACAGGTGATGGCGGTTCATCACAAGGGGACTTCTATGAAGGTGTGAACTTTGCTGGAGCTTTCCATGCACCTGCCATTTTTGTTGTGCAAAATAACCAATTTGCGATTTCAACACCTCGTGAAAAACAAACAGCTGCTCCAACACTTGCTCAAAAAGCTGCAGCAGCAGGAATCGTTGGTATTCAAGTAGACGGAATGGATCCACTTGCAGTTTACGCTGCAACAAAATTTGCACGTGAACGCGGTGTGAGCGGAGATGGTCCTACTTTAATTGAAACAATGACTTACCGTTATGGCCCGCATACACTTTCAGGAGACGATCCAACTCGTTACCGTACGAAAGAACTTGACGGGGAATGGGAACTGAAAGATCCAATCGTTCGTTTCCGTGCTTTCCTTGAAGGAAAAGGCTTATGGAATGAAGAAAAAGAAAACGAAGTGATTGATCGTGCAAAAGAAGAAATCAAACAAGCAATTAAAGAAGCAGACGCAACACCTAAACAAAAAGTGACAGATCTGCTTAACAATATGTATGAAGTTCCAACAGCCAACGTAAAAGAACAATTGGCAATTTATGAAGCGAAGGAGTCGAAATAATCATGGCGCAAAAAACAATGATTCAAGCGATTACAGATGCGCTTGCAGTTGAACTTAAAAACGATGAAAACGTCTTGGTTTTTGGAGAGGACGTAGGTAAAAACGGTGGGGTATTCCGTGCAACTGAAGGTTTGCAAGATGAATTCGGTGAAGATCGTGTTTTTGATACACCACTTGCTGAATCAGGAATTGGCGGCTTGGCAATTGGACTTGCGCTTGAAGGCTTCCGTCCCGTACCAGAAATTCAATTCTTTGGCTTCGTTTTTGAAGTAATGGATTCCGTAGCTGGTCAAATGGCTCGTTTGCGCTACCGTACTGGTGGAACAAGAAACGCACCGATTACAATTCGTGCACCATTTGGTGGCGGTGTTCATACGCCTGAACTTCACGCTGATAATTTGGAAGGCTTAATGGCACAATCACCAGGTCTTAAAGTGGTTATTCCATCCACTCCTTATGATGCAAAGGGATTACTCATTTCGGCAATTCGCGATAACGATCCAGTTGTATTCCTTGAACACATGAAACTTTATCGTTCTTTCCGTGAAGAAGTTCCAGAAGGTGAATATACAGTTGAAATTGGAAAAGCTGCGGTTCGTCGTGAAGGAACAGATGTGACAATCATTTCTTACGGTGCAATGGTTCAAGAATCTATCAAAGCTGCTGAAGCGCTTGAAAAAGAAGGCATTTCTGCGGAAGTGATTGATCTTCGTACGATTAGTCCAATTGATACAGATACAATCATCGCTTCTGTTAAGAAAACGAATCGTGTTGTCATGGTTCAAGAAGCACAAAAACAAGGTGGAGTAGCTGCCAATGTCATTGCCGAAATCAATGATCGTGCTATCCTTTCTCTTGAAGCACCTGTTATGCGTGTAAGTGCTCCAGACAGCATTTTCCCATTCTCACAAGCGGAAACTGTTTGGCTACCAAACCATAACGATATTATTGAACGAGTAAAAGAAGTTCTAGCATTTTAATTGAAAGAATTGATCAAAAGGCTTCTTGGAGCCTTTTGACTTTTGGATAAACGACTAAAACAGGAGGCTTAATTAGAATGGCATATTCATTTAAATTACCGGATATTGGTGAAGGTATCCACGAAGGCGAAATCGTCAAATGGTTCGTAAAACCGGGCGATAAAATCGAAGAAGATGAGTCTTTATTCGAAGTTCAAAATGATAAATCGGTTGAAGAAATTACTTCACCCGTTTCAGGTACAATTAAAGAAATCAAAGTAGCTGAAGGAGAAGTAGCAACTGTTGGACAAGTCCTCGTCACTTTTGACGGAGTAGAAGGTCATGAGAATGATGCTGAAGAACCAGCAGCACCTGCCGAAGCGGCGCCAGAAGCAAAAGTAGCTAGTGGTGGCAAAGGAATCTTTGAATTTAAACTTCCAGATATCGGTGAAGGTATTCATGAAGGCGAAATCGTCAAATGGTTTATCAAACCAGGCGATCAAGTAGAAGAAGATCAAGCTATTTTTGAAGTTCAAAACGATAAATCAGTTGAAGAAATTACATCTCCAGTTGATGGAACAGTTAAAGATATTTTAGTTGGCGAAGAAACAGTTGCAACTGTTGGACAAGTTCTTGTCACTTTTGAAGGAGATTTTGAAGGCGCTGAAAGCAGTAGTGCTGCGGCTCCTGCAGCTACAGAAGCAAAAGAAGCGGCACCAGAAGCAGCAAGTGCTACAACTACTCCAGCTGGTGGAAACGGTGTTCCATCCGCTCAAAAAGATCCAAATGGACTTGTGATTGCAATGCCATCTGTTCGTAAATATGCACGTGAAAAAGGCGTAAACATTCGCGAAGTTGCGGGTTCTGGTAAAAACAACCGCATCTTAAAAGCAGATGTTGATGCTTATCTAAACGGAGAACAACCAGCGCAAGCAGCGGCTCCTGCAGGTGAACAAACAAAAGCCGCAGAAGCAGCACCGCAAGCAGCGAAAAAACCAGTTCCAGCTGCAGGTGATGAGTTCCCAGAAACACGCGAAAAACTTACACCAACTCGTCGTGCGATTGCAAAAGCAATGACGAATTCGAAACACACAGCGCCACACGTTACGCTAATGGACGAAATCGAAGTTTCAGCTCTAATGGCACACAGAAAACGTTTCAAAGAAGTTGCGCTTGAAAAAGGAATTAAACTTACTTTCTTGCCATACATTGTAAAAGCGCTCGTAGCTACTTTGAAAGAGTTCCCTGTGCTCAATACAACGATGGACGATGCGACAGAAGAATTGATTTATAAACATTACTACAACATCGGAATTGCAGCTGACACAGATCACGGTTTATATGTCCCTGTTGTGAAACACGCAGATATGAAGTCAGTTTTCGCTATCTCTGATGAAATCAACGAATTAGCTGGAAAAGCACGCGATGGGAAACTAACTGCTGATGAAATGAAACATGGCTCAGCAACAATTTCCAACATTGGTTCTGCTGGTGGACAATGGTTCACACCAGTTATCAACTATCCGGAAGTAGCTATCTTAGGAGTAGGTCGTATTGCTGAAAAAGCGATTGTTCAAGATGGCGAAATTGTTGCAGCACCAGTCTTAGCGCTTTCTCTAAGCTTTGACCACCGTGTTGTTGACGGGGCAACAGCTCAAAAAGCAATGAACAATATCAAACGTTTACTGAACGACCCAGAATTATTACTAATGGAGGCGTAAAATAATGGTTGTAGGAGATTTTCCAGAAGAAAGAGATACAATAGTTATCGGTGCTGGCCCTGGTGGTTATGTAGCTGCAATTCGCGCTGCACAACTTGGACAAAAAGTCACGATTATTGAAAAAGAATATTACGGCGGCGTTTGTCTAAACGTTGGCTGTATTCCTTCAAAAGCACTAATCACCATTGGTCACCGCTTTGAAGAAGCTCGCGGTTCTGAGCATATGGGTGTGAAAGCGAAAGAAGTAGATCTTGATTTCACAAAAGCTCAAGAATGGAAAGGCGGCGTTGTTAACAAATTAACAACCGGCGTTAAAGGTCTTCTTAAAAAGAATAAAGTGGAAATGGTGAGCGGAGAAGCATTCTTTGTGGATGAGCATTCACTTCGCGTTATTCACGAAGATTCTGCGCAAACTTATACATTTAATAATGTCATTATTGCAACAGGATCTCGTCCGATTGAAATTCCAGGCTTTAAATATGGCAAACGTGTCTTGAATTCAACAGGTGCATTAGCGCTTCAAGAAGTTCCTAAAAAATTAGTCGTAATTGGCGGCGGATATATTGGAACAGAACTAGGTGGAGCTTTTGCCAACCTCGGTACAGAATTGACAATTTTGGAAGGCGGTCCAGAAATTTTGCCGACTTACGAAAAAGATATGGTTTCGCTTGTTAAACGTAGCTTGAAGAAGAAAAACGTTGAAATAGTTACAAAAGCGCTTGCTAAATCGGCTGAAGAAACAGAAGATGGTGTGAAAGTAACTTATGAAGCAAACGGTGAAACGCATACAATTGATGCGGATTATGTGCTTGTAACAGTAGGTCGACGTCCGAATACAGATGAAATTGGACTTGAACAACTAGGTGTGAAAGTTTCAGAACGTGGCTTAATTGAAGTGGACAAACAAGGCCGTACAAACATTCCAAATGTGTTTGCAATCGGTGATATTGTACCAGGCGTTCCGCTTGCGCACAAAGCAAGTTATGAAGCAAAAGTAGCTGCAGAAGCAATCGCTGGTGAAAAAGCTGAAAACGATTATACAGTACTTCCTGCTGTCGTATTTAGTGATCCAGAACTTGCATCTGTAGGTATGACAGAAAAAGAAGCAAAAGAAAAAGGCATTGATGTCAAAGCATCGAAATTCCCACTTGGCGGAAATGGACGTGCCTTGTCACTTGATGCACCAGAAGGATTCGTTCGTCTTGTTACACGTAAAGAAGATGGGCTAGTACTTGGTGCTCAAGTTGCTGGAATCAACGCATCTGATATTATTTCTGAAATTGGACTTGCCATTGAAACAGGCGTTACAGCAGAAGATATTGCGCTTACGATCCATGCGCACCCTTCTCTTGGCGAACTAACAATGGAAGCAGCTGAGCTAGCGCTTGGCCGCCCAATCCACATTTAAAGTCAAATACGCTGTTTACATGTTTGTAAACAGCGTATTTTTTTGCTAGAATGAAAGTGCAGATAAGGAGAAGCACTTATTTCATAAAATCTAATAAGAATCCAGGTGTTAAAAAATGGAGAGACAAATTCATATGCCGCGTTTTTTGTTTATCATCTTGATGATCTTAGCAGGCGGTTTATTCGTGCTCACACTGATCAATTTTGGCGTCGGTTTTATTCATGAAATGCATTCAACGGATGGTTGGCGTGCTGTCGTCCGGATCGTCATCACACCGTTTACAAATCCAGTCATCGCACTACCGATTGCAAGTGTTTTCTTACGTTACAGCATCGTCTTTATTTTGCAATATCTCATGCCCGTTTTGTTTTTCATCGGTCTCCATTTTGCGAGAATGGATTACATGGAACGACATGCAGAAGCGCATAGCTATTAATAACAAGGGGGACTTCAGTTAAAGAAAGCTGAAGTTTTTTTGTGCCGTGAAGCGCATTTTTTGTAAACAAAATCCGGAACATGCTATTATAGAAATAAGGAATGGGGGGCTAGAAACAGCAAGTTTTCCTTAGAAAAATGTGGAAGGCTACTCGTTTTTTTAAGCTCTACCGATTTAGAAGTTTTCCGAGAGGAATGAAAAAAATGAATTATAGCTATCCGTTAAATATGGACTGGACAAAAGAAGAAATGGTCACCGTCGTTCGCTATTTCGAGTCCATTGAAAAAGCATATGAGTCGGGGATTGACGTACAGGAGTTAAAAAAGCGCTATCGTGATTACAAACAAGTTGTTCCTTCTATAGGAGAAGAAAAACAACTCGGGAAGGAATTCGAAGCCGTAAGTGGTTATTCGCCCTATCAAGTTATGAAACTCGTGAAAAACACAACAACAAGTACAATCAAGATGCGACCATAAGAAAAAGAGGAGGAATTTAAAATGGATATCAGTCAAATCAAAGCTTCGGAAGTCAAACCAGAAGTAGGAATTCACCTCACAAGAAGTGAAAATGCAAAAGTGAAGGTGATGTCATTTGTCAATTTACGTTGCCCTTACTGTAAAAAATGGCATGAAGAATCGCGTGACGTGCTATCACGGTTTATTGAAGATGGTAAAATCGAGCTAATCATTAAACCTTTTGATAAAGAAAAAGAATCCTTGCAACGTGGCAATGTGACACATCGCTATTTAAACTATGAGGCACCTTTTGAAGCGTGGCTTGCTATGGATAAAATTTTTGAAACACAAGATGAATGGGGAAATCTGCCGCTTGAAGAAGTAGCTCAATATATGGAGACAAAACTAGGCTTAAAAGAACAAAATAACGAAGAAGCAACAAAAGCGATTATTGAAGAAGCCGGTCGAGCAAATGTAACGCTTGTACCAACTGTTATTGTGGGCGAGCATATCTTCGATGAACATATCACGCCAAGTGAACTAACGGCACTTCTAAATGAAGAATTTGGTAAATAAAAAAAGCTGTGTGCGCGTAAAAATCGTGCATACAGCTTTTTTTATTTGGCTCTTAAAAGAATTTACGGCGCCAAAAAACAAAAGCGAGGGTGCCAGCAATCCCAAAAGAAATTCCAAGTGTTAATACCCAAGCGAGTGGCAAGTGCATAAACGGTAAATCAACATTCATCCCGTAAAAGCTAAATACCATCGTTGGAATCGTTAAAATAATGGTGAAAGAAGTTAAAAACTTCATGACAATATTCATGTTGTTAGAAATAATCGACGCATAGGCATCCATCATCCCGCTTAAGATGTTGGAGTGAACTTCCGCCATTTCAATCCCTTGGCGATTTTCAATAATCACATCTTCCAGTAAATCTTGATCTTCCTCGTACATTTTGACAATGTTTTGACGCATCATTTTATCTAGCACAACCTTGTTTGACTTTAAGGCAGTGACGAAATAAACCAAACTTTTTTCAATTCCCATGAGATCATAAAGTTGTTTATTTTTCATGGATTCATGCAGTTCTTTTTCAATGTCATCTGTTTGACGATTCAAGCGTTTCAAGTGACGCAAGAATTGAGTGGAAATCAAATAAAGAATCTGCAATGCAAAACGTGTCTTCATATGCGTATAAAATCCTTTGATTCGGCGTTTAACAAAAGATTGAATGATAGAACTATCAATTGTACAAATTGTAATAAAATAATCTTTCGTCAAAATAATTCCTAGCGGAACCGTTTCAAAAGAAGCATAATGAATGTCATCTTCATCTATAACTGGAAAGTCACAAATGATCAAAACAGAATCAGTGTCATCATCACGTTCAATCCGGGCACTCTCATCTTTATCGAGTGAGTCTTCCAAGAATTCAAGTGGAATTTGATATTCTTCTGCAATTTGATTAATTTCTTCTGATGTTGGGGCAACAATATTCACCCAAGCATTGCGTTCAGGCATTTCTAGTTCTTCTAGTTTCCCATCCGCATTTGATTTAAAAATTTGGTGCATCGCTAAAACCTCCTCAATCTTTTCATTTAAGCAGGCACATTGCACCTCGGGAGTCACCTAAGGTAAAATGAACCGGCTTCTTTAAACTTCGATGCGGATCAGGTTCACTGGATTTTTGGTTCATTTTCTTCATTAGATTATTCACTCCCTTTCACATTCAACTCTACCATTATAACGGCTTTAGGACTATTTGTACATGGTTATTTTAAGGCAAGTCTGTAGAGTGGAATGAGTTGATCAAAAACCGTTTCTACTTCGAGTAAAAAACTGTCGAGTGATTGCAAAATAGGATCGTTTTCCTGATAAACTTTACCGACAAGAAATTCCCCTTTTTTGACATCCCGAAATCGGACAAGCGTTTCTTCGAGTGGCTTTTGTTGAAGTGGGAAATAATCTGGAACGGTGTGATCTTTTGAAAGGCTGAAATTGTTTGTGGATAACTCTTTAAACAATTTTTCTTGCTTTAAAAATCGTTCGGCAATTTTTTGACGTTCTTTATTTTCATAAATAAAAGCGAGCCAGACGAAAACATGATCGTCGAATAATCCCACTTGGAAATGCGGGTGTTTTTTGTAGCCGCGCTTATCATTTGCGATAGCTAGCCACGTGCTTTCCGGCGGATTTACGGAACGACGGGCGTGCTTTGCGATATGTAGAAACATCTCGTTTCCGAGTTCTAAACTTAGAAACGAAGTTAACGTTTCCCCTAGTTGTTGGAACTTGGGTTGAATTTCTGTTTGAATGGCTTCCATTCGTGCGTCAAGGCCAGGTTGCTTCATTGCTTTAAAATCTTTTTTTGAAAAAGCTTCAGTCATTTTTGATTCCTCCCAGTTTGAAGTCAGGCTCACTTTTCATTATATAAAAGATCAACTAGCTTAGCAAAACAACTGGCTTTCTTCACAAGCAGAGACGTACTGTGCTAAAATAAGAATACTAAATGGAGGGAGCTGAATCATGTGGATAAGCAAGAAATGGTCGAGCAAGCGAAGCAAATGATGGGACTTTTTCTTACAGAAGCGAAGCAATATATTGAAGCTTCTTTTGAAAAAAAGTTGCAGATTGAAACAAAATCCAACCGAAATGATTTGGTGACCGAGGTGGATCAATATATCGAAAGTCTTTTTACTCGTTATGTAAAACAGTATTTTCCAACACACCGGATCTTTGGGGAAGAAAAAGCTGAACATCAAGTAGAGTCACTTGATGGAGCCATTTGGATTATCGACCCGATTGATGGCACGCTTAATTTTGTCGAACAAAAACGCGATTTTGCGATTTCTGTTGCGCTATATCTGGATGGCGTCGGCGAATATGGGATCGTTTACGATGTTGCAAAAGACGATTTATATATAGGAGAAAAAGGAAGGGGAGCGACACTAAATGGACAACCAATCCAAAAGGTGAGCCAAGAGCGCGGAGTGGCAAATAGCCTTCTCATTGCAAACTTAAGCGCGGTGAAGCTCTATCCAAAATTAGAAGAGGCCATCCGAGTTTCTCGCGGCTTGCGCCTTTACGGGGCTGCGTCACTTGAATTTATGGCGGTTGCAACTGGTCGTGTCGGGGCATATCTTGCAGCGAATCTTGCGCCATGGGACGTAGCAGCTTCCAAAATTATTGCTGAGGAACTTGGTTGCGTTGTTTCAAGACTTTCAGGTGAAGAAATTGATATGCTTCATAAGGGAACGTCAATCGTTGCGCTACCTAAAGTTTACTTGGAGCTTCGAAATTCTTATTTGCAGAAATGAACAAAATTGCTTTTCTGAAAACAAATGTGTGTTTTCTTTCATAAACTTGTGTTATAATAGGTGAGTTGAATTTAACGGATCGATCGGCTGCAAGAGGAAAATAATCATTATTTTCCTCTTTATTTAGGCTAGAATGCAGTTTTGGTCTTGACATAATAGAAGTTTTAGGATCAGCTTTTCGTTTGAAAACGACTGAAAGCCTATTTTTAGGAGGAAATTAGAAAGTGAAATTAAGAGAAGATATTCGTAATATTGCAATCATCGCGCACGTTGACCATGGTAAAACAACGCTTGTGGATGAATTACTAAAACAATCCGGAACATTCCGCTCGAATGAGCATGTGGATGAGCGTGCGATGGATAGTAATGATATTGAAAGAGAACGTGGCATCACTATTTTGGCAAAAAATACAGCGATTGATTATGAAGGCATTCGCGTCAACATCATGGATACACCTGGGCACGCCGACTTTGGTGGGGAAGTAGAACGAATCATGAAAATGGTTGATGGGGTTCTACTTGTTGTGGATGCTTATGAAGGAACAATGCCACAAACGCGTTTTGTATTAAAAAAAGCGCTTGAACAAAATTTAACACCAATTGTAGTCGTGAATAAAATTGACCGTGACTTTGCTCGCCCAGAAGAAGTAGTAGATGAAGTCTTGGAACTTTTCATCGAGCTTGGAGCAAATGATGATCAGCTTGAATTCCCAGTTATTTATGCTTCTGCGATTAATGGAACGTCAAGCATGGATTCTGATCCGGCAAGTCAAGAAGCTACAATGAAACCTTTACTAGATACGATCATTGATCATATCCCAGCACCTGTTGATAACAGTGATGAGCCACTACAATTCCAAGTATCTCTTCTTGATTACAATGATTATGTGGGTCGTATTGGGATTGGACGTATTTTCCGTGGAACGATGCACGTGGGTCAAACGGTTGCACTCATGAAACTGGATGGGTCAGTGAAACAATTCCGGGTAACGAAGATGTTTGGTTTCTTCGGCTTAAAACGAGTTGAAATTGAAGAAGCTAAAGCAGGGGATTTAGTTGCTCTTTCTGGAATGGAAGATATCTTTGTTGGGGAAACAGTAACGCCATTCGATCATCAAGATAAACTTCCTGTCCTTCGGATCGATGAGCCAACGCTTCAAATGACATTTGTAACGAATAACAGTCCTTTTGCAGGTCGCGAAGGAAAGCATGTCACAAGCCGTAAAATTGAAGAACGCTTGATGGCTGAACTTCAAACGGACGTGTCACTACGTGTTGAACCAACGAGTTCACCAGATGCTTGGACGGTTTCTGGACGCGGGGAACTTCACTTGTCCATCTTGATTGAAACGATGCGTCGTGAAGGTTATGAACTACAAGTTTCAAAACCGGAAGTTATTATTCGTGAAGTTGACGGGGTGAAATCAGAACCTGTCGAAGATGTACAAATTGATACGCCTGAAGAATTTATGGGGGCTGTTATTGAATCGATCAGTCAACGTAAAGGTGAAATGCAAAATATGATTAATGATGGGAACGGCCAAGTTCGTCTCCAATTTAAAGTTCCTGCTCGTGGCTTGATTGGTTATACAACGGACTTTCTATCCATGACACGTGGATACGGAATTATTAACCATACTTTCCTTGATTATGAACCAATGCAAACAGGTCGTGTTGGTGGGCGTCGTAACGGGGCGCTTGTTTCGATGGAAACAGGGAAGACAACCACTTATGGAATTATGCAAGTTGAAGATCGTGGAACGATTTTCGTAGAACCGGGAACGGAAATCTATGAAGGTATGATCGTTGGGGAAAACAGCCGTGAAAATGATATTGCAGTGAATATCACAAAAGCAAAACAAATGACCAATGTTCGTTCGGCAACGAAAGACCAAACGAATGTGATCAAGCGTCCACGTCACTTATCCCTTGAAGAATCGCTTGAATTCTTGAATGACGATGAGTACTGTGAAATAACACCGGAAAACGTTCGTTTACGTAAAAAGATTTTGAATAAAAATGAACGTGAAAAAGCAGCTAAACGTAAAAAAAGCGCAGAATAATGATAAATAAAGGCGATACAGCTCGAAAGCCGTGTCGTCTTTATTTGTAACAAATTCTAGTTTTTGATATATTAATGTATAACAAAACAAGCTGACTGGGGAGAATTAAGAGAGGTAAATTTTCTCTGGCTTGTTTTTCAAAAGAAATGTTTGTAACATAATTGTAATGTTGGGGGATTTCTGTTATAGTGAAAGTATCAGGAAGGAGTGTGTGCGATGAAAAAGTGGTTAAGTGCCATTATGATTTTGATGGTTGCCCTTTTTGTTGTAGCTTGTGGTTCCGATAAATCTGCTGACAAAGAGAAAAACGATGAGAAGAAACAGGAACAAAAAGCTGAGAAAAAGGATAAGAAGACAAAAGAAAAAGGTGATGAAGAACAATCGAATACGGCTAAATCTAATGAGGAAAAGGCCGATGATTCTTCGTCTGAAAATAATGATACAAAAGTGACAAATGATGCGAATAAATCTAAAGAATCAACGAACACAAATGAATCTAAGAGCGAAAACAAAACTACCGCAAAACCAACGATTGCTGCTCCTCAGATTTCAAAAAGTGCTTTTAGTGTTTCGAATGTAGAACCTATCACAGGAGGCAAGGTAACAACAGTTTACGGTAGTTACGCGCCAACATTCATTAAAGACTTTGGTTCGCTTACGATTCGTGTCAATCAATATAAGGTAGAGAAAGTAGAAAATCCAACAAAAGAAATCAACCAGTATTCACCTGAAAGTTCTATTCAAAAAGGTGGCTATGTTGTAACGATTGATTTCTCGATTTTCAATCAAACCAATCAGAATTTAACTTATAAGCCTGAACAAATTAGTTTAGCTGGAAATACTTCGGTTACTGGAGGAAGTTTAGACAATTTTGTCCCTGCAAAATACAAGATTAAAGGAAGCACAAGTGATCCTTATGTCTTTTCACCAGGAAAAACAGCGGAAGGTTTCGTCACTTATATTTTAGATGAAGCTAAATTTGAAGACTTGAAATCAAATCCTCGTCTAGCAGTTCCAAATCCAAGTAAAATGGATAATAAAGCTGTAAAAGGCGACGATGAAATCGCAGTATTTAAAGTTCAATAATAAAAAGCTTGGAACGAAAAAAGCGACAAGGAAATTCATTTCCTATCATCCGCTTCTTCGTTTCAAGCTTCTTTTTTTATTCCGCATTTTCTTTTTCTTTAGCCTCAACTTCGCGTTTTAGTTGGCTAAAAGGTTTTGTAAATGATTTATTGAATCGGAATTTTCCAGAATTGATACGTTCCATGGTTTTTATGGCGATGCGATGATCACACTCTGGGCATAAATATAACCGAATAGGTTTATTTCTTAATCGCTTTGTTTTGAAATCGCGATCATCTAGTTCATTAACAGTTCCACATAAAATACAAGTTGCTTTCATTCTTATCACCTCGATAACTTTATTATAACATGTTTTGAAAAAGGGGGAAAAGGAAGAATTTATGAATGGAAAGCATTTGCAGACTGTTTTTTTTATGCTATACTTTTAGATAGAGAAAAAGTAGATTAAGCGTTTATCGCGTACGACAGGGGGTTATCTGTGATGGATCAAACGAATCATCGAGATCAGGCGGTGGAGTTACTAAAAGAAGATGCCAAGCGGATATTACAGCTGATTAAAGTTCAGATGGATAATTTAACATTGCCGCAGTGCCCAGCGTATGAAGAAGTGTTAGATACGCAAATGTACGGTTTGTCACGGGAAATTAATTTTGCCATTCGTTTAGGATTGCTCGAAGCAGAAGAAGGCAAGAAACTTTTAGCAACGCTTGAAAAAGAGTTATCAACTTTACATGAACTCTCGATGAATAAACATTAACCAAAAAAGGGTCTGCGTTTTTTGCGGACGCTTTTTTATTATCAAAATACTTTATTTAGAGGAGATTGCTTTTCATGAGACGTTTTTTTCATTATAATGAAAAAAATAGGCTTTGCAGGAACAGCTAGGATTGGAAGAGGGATATGTTAAAAAGAATCTTAAAGTCATATGACTATTCACTAATTGTTGTTTATATTTTACTTTGTTTGTTCGGTCTTGTCATGGTGTATAGTGCAAGTTGGTCACTTGCTTATCGTCATGAATTGCCGGCTGATTTTTATTATGTGCGTCAAGTGAAAAATTTGATTATCAGTCTGATTTTCTTTATTGGATTTGCTCTTTTTCCGTATCATGTTTTTCAAAAAAATAAGTTTTTGATTCCTATGATGTTTGGATCGGTCTTTCTTTTACTGATGATCTTTTTTGTAGGACATGCCGCGAACAACGCTCAAAGTTGGTTTCGCTTAGGAGCAGCTTCTCTTCAACCAGGTGAATTTGTGAAAATCTCGGTAATTATTTATTTGGCCGCAATCTATGCTAAAAAACAAAGTTACATAGATGATTTTAACAAAGGGGTATTACCACCTGTCTTTTTCCTAGCGTTTGTTTGCTTTTTAATTGCGATACAGCCCGATCTTGGCACGGCAATGATCATTTTCCTTACAGGTTGTTGTATAATTTTGTGTTCGGGAATGCGGCTTAAAAGCATGCTGAAATTAATTGGACTGGGTGTTGGTATTTTAGTCGTATTAACGATCATCGTCTTACTTTTACCAGATCACATCCAGTCACAAATTATTTCCCCGACACGGCTTGGTCGTTTTACTGGTTTTATGAATCCGTTTCGCGACCAGGGGACAACTGGGCATCAACTTGTAAACTCTTACTACGCGATCGGTTCTGGTGGCTTCTTTGGCCAAGGGCTCGGACAAAGTGTTCAAAAGCTTGGTTATCTACCAGAAGCCCATACCGATTTTATCATTGCGGTGATCGCTGAAGAATTAGGCGTTTTTGGCGTATTGTTTGTGCTTCTCGGTTTGTTTTTCATTATCTTTAAAACCATTGTCACTGGACTTCGCACAGACAACCCATTTGGCGCGTTAATTTGCTACGGGACAGCTGGATTGATCGGAATCCAAGCTTTTATCAATTTAGGTGGAGCTTCTGGGACGATTCCGATTACGGGGGTTACCCTTCCATTTATCAGTTACGGAGGTTCATCTCTCATGGTGCTTTCGATTTTGATGGGAATTGTACTTAACGTGGGGATGCTTTCTAACTATAAGCGGAAATATGGCAAGCAGAAATAGCCAAAGAAAACACTTTTTTTAGTGAAAAAGTGTTTTCTTTTTTTCCGAATGTTTAACAAGTGTATAGGTTAGAATGTATGTGTTTTTTGAAGGGATTTTCTAATGTCAGAAGAAAACAATTTACTTTTAGTACCTTTTAATACTATAATTAGGAGTATATCTTACATCCTATTGCTGGCGTTTTTCGAGAGAACGAAATAAGCAGAAGATACGCAAATTTAAAAAAGCAAAGCCACTGAAAACTCTTTCGGGTGTTTTGGCTTATACGCTTAAAAAGGCGGAGTGTTGGTTAGGAGGAAAAGTATGAATCAAATTAAAAAAGTGCTTGTTGCAAACCGTGGTGAGATTGCCATTCGGGTTTTGCGTGCTTGCACTGAACTCAAAATCAAGACAGTAGCAATTTACTCACAAGAAGATACTGCAGCTTTCCACAGATATAAAGCGGATGAAGCTTATTTAGTCGGGGAAGGAAAAAAACCGATTGATGCTTATTTGGATATTGAAAACATTATAGAGATTGCCAAAGAAGCTTCTGTTGATGCGATTCATCCTGGATATGGTTTTCTTTCGGAGAATATTGAATTTGCAAAACGATGCGAAGAAGAAGGCATCATTTTTGTTGGACCAAAATCGAAACACTTAGATATGTTTGGCGATAAGATTAAAGCCAAAGAACAAGCACTTTTAGCAGATATTCCAGTTATTCCAGGGAGCGACGGCCCTGTTTCTGGTATTGAAGAAGTCATTCAATTTGGGAAACAAAATGGGTACCCACTAATGATTAAAGCTTCCCTTGGTGGTGGCGGACGTGGCATGCGCGTTGTCGAAGCAGAAGAAAATGTAGAAGAAGCCTTTAATCGGGCGTCTTCTGAAGCAAAAGCTGCTTTTGGAAATGATGAAGTGTATGTGGAAAAATGCGTGATGAATCCAAAGCATATTGAAGTGCAAATTTTAGGGGATTCACATGGGAACATTGTTCACTTGTTTGAACGGGATTGCTCAGTTCAACGTCGTCATCAAAAAGTAGTGGAAGTTGCACCATGTAACGCTATTACATCTGAACTTCGCGGCAGAATTTGTGATGCAGCCGTTAAATTGATGAAAAATGTTTCTTACTTGAATGCCGGGACAGTCGAATTCCTAGTTGAAGGAGAAGATTTCTATTTCATCGAAGTAAACCCACGAGTTCAAGTGGAACATACAATTACAGAAATGATCACAGGAATTGATATTGTGCAAAGTCAGCTTTATATTGCGGATGGCTATTCCATGCACGATCAACTTGTTGCAATTCCTAAACAAGAAGAAATTAGGATTAATGGTTCTGCGATTCAGTGCCGGATTACAACTGAAGATCCGCTTAACAATTTCATGCCGGATACAGGGCGAATTAATACTTATCGTTCAACAGGTGGATTTGGCGTGCGTCTTGACGCTGGGAATGGCTTCCAAGGAACAGTTGTAACGCCATTTTATGATTCGCTACTTGTAAAACTTTCCACATGGGGAATGACTTTTGAACAATCCGTTCGTAAAATGGTTCGGAACTTGATTGAATTCCGGATTCGTGGTGTGAAAACAAACGTACCATTCTTATTAAATGTAGTACGTCATCCGGATTTTATTAGCGGAAATTATAATACGTCCTTTATTGATTCAACACCGGAACTTTTCAAATTCCCACATGTACGTGACCGTGGAACGAAAACGTTGCGTTATATCAGTAATGTGACTGTAAATGGCTTCCCGGGCATTAAGCAAGAAGAAAAACCTGTTTCTGGTGAACCACGTGTGCCAAAAATTCCTTATAACGAGCCAATTCCAGATGGAACGAAACAAATTTTGGATGCAAAAGGACCAGCTGGTGTGGTCGATTGGGTCAAACAGCAAAATGAAGTGCTACTGACAGATACGACACTTCGGGATGCGCATCAGTCCTTGCTTGCAACGCGCGTTCGTTCCAAAGATATCTTCCGAATTGCCGATGCGATGGCGCATTTGCTACCTAACATGTTTTCGTTTGAAATGTGGGGCGGGGCCACTTTTGATGTGGCTTATCGGTTCTTGAATGAAGATCCATGGGTTCGACTTGAAACGCTTCGGAAGCAAATTCCAAATGTGATGTTCCAGATGCTTCTTCGCGGGGCAAATGCGGTTGGCTATAAAAACTATCCGGATAATGTGATTCGCGAATTTGTGAAGCTTTCAGCGGATTCTGGGATTGATGTGTTCCGCGTGTTTGACAGCTTGAACTGGATTAAAGGCATGGAAGTTTCGATTGAAGCTGTTCGTGATTCTGGCAAGATGGTAGAAGCTGCAATTTGTTACACAGGGGATATTGACGATGAAACTCGGACAAAATATACAATTGATTACTATAAAGACATGGCGAAAGAGTTAGTGGCGCAAGGAACACATATTCTAGGCATTAAGGATATGGCAGGCTTACTGAAACCACAAGCAGCTTATCGTTTGATTAATGAACTGAAAGATACGGTAGATGTGCCCATCCATTTGCATACTCATGATACGAGCGGAAACGGCATTTATACGTATGCCGCTGCTGTTAGTGCGGGCGTAGATATTGTAGATGTGGCATCCAGTGCCATGAGTGGGGCAACGAGTCAGCCAAGTATGACAGGGCTTTACTATGGTCTTGAAAATGGGAAACGTCAAACGAATTTAGATGCGCATAACTCGCAGATCATCAACCACTACTGGGAAGATGTTCGGAAGTACTATAAAGACTTTGATAATGCGCTCAATTCGCCGCAAACAGAAGTTTATATTCATGAAATGCCGGGCGGACAGTATACGAACTTGCAGCAACAAGCCAAAGCAGTTGGTCTTGGTGACCGCTGGGATGAAGTCAAACAAATGTATACGACGGTTAACCGAATGTTTGGAGATATTGTCAAAGTAACACCTTCTTCAAAAGTAGTAGGTGACATGGCACTCTTCATGGTCCAAAATGATTTGACGGAAGACTTGATTTACGAAAAAGGCGAATCACTTGATTTCCCTGATTCTGTTATCGAATTCTTCAAAGGCGAAATCGGGCAGCCATATGGCGGATTCCCTGAGAAGCTGCAAAAAATTATTTTAAAAGGACAAAAACCGCTAAGCGATCGTCCAGGAGCAAATATGGATCCTGTTGATTTTGCGGCAGTGAAGGAAGAATTACAGGAGAAGATTGGCTATGAACCTTCTGAGAAAGACGTTCTTGCGTACATTCTTTATCCCAAAGTATTCCTTGACTATCAAGAAATGATTAATAAATATGGTGACGTGACTGTGCTTGATACGCCAACGTTCTATAAAGGAATGCGACTTGGGGAAACGATTCAAGTGGAGCTTGAGAAAGGAAAAATTTTACTGATCAAGCTGAATTCTATCGGGGAACCTATCGCAGACGGAACGCGTGTGATTTACTTTGAATTAAATGGACAGCCTCGTGAGATTAATATCCAAGACTTCAACGTTCAATCGACGGTGATCGCAAGACGTAAGATCGACTCGACGAACCCAGAACACGTGGGTGCGACACTTACTGGGTCTGTTATCCAAGTAGTGGCGAAAAAAGGCCAACGCGTGAAAAAAGGTGATTCCCTTCTGATTACAGAAGCAATGAAAATGGAAACAACGATTCAAGCACCATTTGATGGGGAAGTGAACACGATTTACGTTTCGGATGGAGATACGATTGAATCTGGCGATCTACTGATGGAAGTTAGCCGAATTTAAGCGAGTAACACAGGCAGGTGCGAGGGGTTCCTCGCGCCTGTTTTTTTGAATGAAAGTTTGGAATAACGCTTTACAAAATCATGTTTTTAGGGTAACTTTACATAGGGTAGTGTTTTCGTAAAAAGCACTACCCAAAATCTTGTAACTTGCACGCAGTGGAAGAATTGACATACGTGATTTAACAAACCAAAAGCATCGGAAACGGGTAAGTTCAGTTAAGGAGAGATGCTTATAGCAATGAATTAAAGATCTTTGTTTTGACTAATCTCAGAAAGAAGTGTTTTTGTGAAACAAGTGTTTGAAGTTTTAAAAGAACAAGTGAAACATACGCCTATGATGTTCCGGATTGCACGTTATGAAGACAGAGCAAGCTACCAGAGTCACTATCTCGGGATTTTGTGGGAAGTTTTAAATCCACTGATACAAGTTGCTATTTATTTTCTTGTGTTCGGCTACGGGTTCCGTGGTTCACAGATGATTGCCGGAAACGTTAGCTTCCTTGAATGGATGCTTGCGGGGATTGTACCATGGTTTTTTATCAATAGCGTCGTGCTTCAAGGAACAAATAGTATTTTTAATAAAATTAATATGGTTTCTAAAATGAATTTTCCGATGAGCATTTTGCCAAGCATTACGATTGTGTCCAACTTAATGAGTTTTGCAGTTATGCTTGTGATCATGCTAATCATTTTCTTGTTAAAAGGAACTCCAATTACGATTTATTGGTTCCAATTTATTTATTATTTTGTCGCGATGATTTTCTTTTTATTCGCATTTTCACTTTTCAATGCAACGGTTACGATTCTAATCCGTGACTACAATTTAGCTTTGCAAAGCGTTATGCGTGTACTCTTTTACTTAACGGGGATCGTTTGGAATATTCCATCGCTTCTTCCGGGCTGGGCAGCAAATCTCTTGCAGCTTAACCCATTCATGTATCTCGTAAATGGCTTTAGGGATTCGTTCCTTATGAACAAGTGGTTCTTTGAAATGCCATCTTATACGCTTTACTTCTGGTGTTTGACTGGCTTCTTCTTGGTTGTCGGTTCCACCTTATACATGAAATTCCGTGAAAGATTTGTAGACTTTATTTAAAAGGAGACGTATCGGATGAGTAAAAAAGTAAAAATCGCTTTCAATCATGTTTCCAAGCAATTTGATTTGTTTCAAAATAAATCGGATCATATCAAAGCGTTGTTTCAACCCAAAAAACAATTTGATTCGTTTTGGGCGCTAAAAGATGTGAACTTTAAAATTTATGAAGGAGAATCAGTTGGACTGATCGGAATCAATGGTTCAGGTAAATCCACCATTTCCAATTTGATTTCTGGTGTTATTCCGGCTACTGATGGTGAAGTAGAAGTAAACGGGGAAGCGTCGCTTATTGCCATTAATGTGGGTTTTAAGGCGCCGCTAACAGGAATTGAAAACATTCGGTTGAAATGCTTGATGCATGGACTAAAAAATAGTGAAATTGAACGACTAATTCCAGATATTATTGATTTTGCTGATATCGGTGATTTTATCAATCAACCCGTGAAAAATTATTCTAGCGGGATGCGTTCTCGTTTAGGTTTTGCCGTTTCGGCGCACATTGATCCAGATATTCTCGTCATTGATGAAGCGCTCTCGGTTGGGGACCAAACGTTTTACCAAAAGTGTGTCGATAAAATTGAAGAATTTAAAGCAAGAGGGAAGACGATCGTTTTCGTGAGTCACTCACTCGGGCAAGTGAAAAGTTTGTGTGATCGGATTATTTGGATGCACTACGGAGAAGTTCGTGAAGTAGGCCCGTCTGCTGAAGTGGCTGTTTTATACGACGAGTTTGTTAAGTGGTTCAATAATCAACCAAGACCTTTTAAAAAAGAATATCAACTAGAAAAAAAGGCGAAACAGAAGAATCCGCCAAAATCACGCTTCCCGAATCCAAATTTGGATAAGTACAAATTGAATGGGCTAGATAAAGTCATTTTAGCTGGACTGGTCGTTGGAACGGGACTATTTGGAACGCTTATTTCACTTGGAAAATCATTCCTTGGATTGTTTTAAGCGAAAAAAGAATGGCCGCAAATTTGCGGCCATTCTTTTTTTAATGTTTTGGTGTTTCAGATAGGTAAACCATTTCTTTGAGGAAGTCTTTATAGTAAGCTTCTTCAAAGGTAGCGTAAGAATGACCAAGTGGATTCTTACTGCTACCTGTATAGTTTTTAGCATCAAAATCAATCACACGTGCATTTGGAATCACTGAAAGAATAAAATTATTGAGGCGATCCCAGAAATATTGTTTCATTTCAATCCCCATTTTATTCTTATAGGGAACGACTTTTCCATTTGCATCGACATAATTCAGTGTGGTTCCACCTTTATTTAATATGATTCGCTCTTCTGGAACAAATTCTTTTAACTGTTCTAGAAATTCCTTGGCATATTTTCGCCATTCTTCGAAAAAGGCTTCGGCATTTTCGTGCGTGAGCAAACGCTCAAACATGATTCTATCGGCTAAGTGGCTTGCTTCGATTGTTTTCGAATACGTAAGTGCAGCATGCTGATTGAGCCAAAGAACAGGGCGAGTCACATCCGTGAAGGCATCTAGCAAAATGTAATCAGGCTCAGCTAAGCGAAGTTTTAAAAAGAAGTTCTTTTCTGCATCTCGTTCAGCATTCTCCCGATCAGTTGGATCAATCCCAGTAAAATCTGCGGAAGAAAACAGCGTGGTTCTTGCCGGATATTTTTCGGTCATAAGAGAGATGAACGAAGTATCTTTTTGGACGAAAGCCACTTCGAAAAAGGAATGCGCATCTGGGTTGAAATAAGGCTCTGTCCGGAAAGGAGCTTCACTTACGGAACCCAATATAACAAGTTTTTTCGCAGTTCCTAGTTTGCTTGGAGCTTTGCGGAACTGGAAGCTGAAGTTATTCAAAGCTGTTTTTTGCGGGAGCACCAAGTATTTTCCACCATCAATCGAATGATAATCGGATTTTAATGTGACTTGATTCGGAACGAATAATGGGAAATCAGGCATTCCTTCTGATCGAATAAAGGCATCCCAGTCTTCGTTTGGTTGATAAGTTTGAAGCGGATAAAGATGTTCTTTAGAAAGATCTAGGCTATAACTTTGAAATTTTTTCTTAATGGCAAACTCGGTTTTTAACGTATACTCGGAAGTGCGGAATTTCTTATTTCGCCGCTTGAAAACGAGCCGAGGAGCTTCCAAGTGATTCTTGAAAAAGAAGCGAAATTGAAAGCTTTCAGGCGTTTCTTGAAACTCGGCAAGCTGTGCTTCTTTTTGTAGTTCTTTTCGGAAATAAAAAGAAAGTCGATTAGAACCCGTTACATAAGCATCTAGCGAAGTAAATGGCTTTTCTTTTAAGAATATTTTCTTATCAATTTGCTTTTTCTGCGCTTGGCTAGCTTGGACAAATTCTCTTTTTGAAACATGCCAGTCGTTTTTAAAACAAAGCAGGGCGTCCATATTATTGGAATTGTCCACTAGAAAATCTGTATCTAAGTCAGCAAGGCGAAGCGAATATTCTATTTTCCCGTCTTTTGAAGAAACGGTCACCGGGAAGGCTTGCTCTTGTTCAAAATAAAGATAAAGATGCGGGTTAGCGCGACGAGCAAAAATGAGTTCTGCATCCAGTTCGCTCAGTTCAAAGTCAGACTCCACTTTTAATTTGAATTTCGCCATTTCTTCATCCATCACAAGGTCTGTTAGCGAAACACTAAATTTCTTGGGCTCAGCAACGAGTGTAAGAACGGCTTCTGGGAATTCAAAGCGGTAATTGTACAAGTCTTTGGGTAGTGGAAGGGTCTTAAATTGCAAAGGCCCGTCTGTATGGATAGAAACAAACTGTTCTTTTGCTTTTCCCCCAAAGTGCCAAGAAGTCGTAGCTCCACTGATCGAATTTTGTGCGATTAGCTCATGCGGAACGGTGATAAGATAGTGGTTTTCTTCTTCGCGAAATAAAAGTTTATAGTTCAGAGCTGGATAAGTGATTTCTTCGGTTTCATTTTCTTTCTTAAAGAAGGCGAAAAATTCATCTATTACGATTTCTTTAGGAACAGAAATCGTCCACTCTTGTTTAGCAGAATCGGTATAAATTTTGTTTGCTAAAATTTTCATAAAAATTCTCCTTGCTTTTAATGTTAGTCTATGTAATAAAACTCTGCCATTATTGTAGCATAAACCGTCTAATTGTGCAGTATATTCACAAGCATGATTAAAAATCACTAGCTCTTTTGGAGGGCGGTTTCTTTATTTATGTAGGTTATTTAGCATGGTTCTAATCTGAAAGTTTCATTTTTACAATGTCACCGAATTGTAACAAAATCGCTTGGTACAATTTGATACAATAAATAGTAGAACACAAGTATTAGGGAGTGGTTAAAAGAAATGACGAAAAAAAAGGCAATGAAAATTGCCATGACTGGCTTGATTTTGACGAGCAGTCTTACAATGATTCCGGCTGTCGCACCTCTAGGAGAAGAAAATGTTGCAATAGCGGCAACAAATGCTAATCAGACATTCATCAATACGCTTGCACCTCTTGCGCAAGCTAGTCAAGAAAAGTACGGTGTCTTATCAAGTATTACCTTAGCGCAAGGGATTTTAGAATCAGGCTGGGGAAAATCTGAACTGACTAAAAAAGGGAATAACCTTTTTGGAATGAAGGGCAGATATAATGGAAACTACGTATTAATGCCAACGCTTGAATATGTCAATGGAAAATGGATTACGATTAATGCTGAATTTCGTAAATATGCGAACTGGCAACAATCGGTTCATGACCATAGCTTATTGTTTGTAAATGGTGTTTCATGGGATAAGAATAGGTACAAAAAAGTACTTGATGCGCCAAACTATAAAGTAGCTGCTCAAGAACTTCAAAATGCTGGCTATGCGACAGACCCTGGCTACGCTACGAAACTCATTAACTTGGTCGAAACGTATAAGCTTGATCAGTATGATGTATTGTATGATTCGATTATTTCTGAATCGGCGTACTCGGCTTATGCTAAAGTTACAAATGTAAGTGGAAATGCGGTTTGGACGAAGCCTTATAAGGTAAAAGGAACTTCGCTTGTTGGTGCTGCTTCTAACTATCAAAATAAAGACATCCAAATTGTGAGAAAAGCTACTACTAAGCGTGGGACTTATTATCAGTTCAAAATAAATGGAACCACTGTGGGATGGATCGATGGGAAGGCACTTACTTTCTATGACAATGAAACATCAAATAAAGCTTTTGTTTCAAGAGCAAAGATCACGTCAACTTCTGGACACACGATCTGGACAAAACCGTATAATGTATATGGACGTACGCAAGTAGCAAGAGCAGATGGTTATGCCAATAAAGAAGTGAAAATTGAACGTGAAGCGAAAACAGCTCACGGGACGTATTATCAATTTAGCATCAATGATAAAGTGGTTGGTTGGCTTGATAAGCGCGCATTTACTGTTTACGAATTTGATAGCATTATTAGTGATCAAAAGGTAAACTTATCAGCTCAAGTTAGTCAAACTGCTGGTCACACTGCTTGGTCGAACGCTTATAAACTACAAGGTTTAACAAAAATCGGACCTGCGTCGAATTATCAAAACAAAGATGTGACGATTGATCAAAAACGTAAAACACAACATGGTACTTACTATCATTTTGCTGTCAATGGCAAATCGACTGGGTGGCTAGATACCCGTGCATTTAAATTATATGATGCTGTTCAATATAATAAAGCTGTTAATTTAGATGCTAAAATTGTCAACCCAACAGGAAATGCATTTTGGACGGAACCTTATTTCTCTACTGGTTCGAAACTAGTAACAAGTGCTTCTACGTATGCTGGGAAAGATGTGAAGTTACTTCGCGAAGCCAAAACGGTTCGAGGCACTTATTACCAAGTTCAAATCGATGGTAAAACAATTGGTTGGTTGGATAAAAAGGCATTTAAGTTTTACAGCACGATTAACAGTGAAGTTACTGTAAATCGCCCTGCAGTAGTGGCAACTGTCGCGGGTCATGCTGCTTGGAGCAAACCGTATGAAGTGGTTGGGACAACCCGTGTAAATGCGGCTTCTGTTTATCAAAATAAACAAGTGCGTTTGCTAAAAAAAGCGGTCACTGATCGTGGGACGTATTACCAATTTAGTATTAATGGTAATACGATCGGTTGGATGGATCAACGTGCATTTGATCTTTATGATGATATCGAATATAACAAAGCTGTTCATTTAACAGGAACGGTTACAAATGTAGTTGGAAATGCTGCTTGGACAGAGCCTTATAAAGCGCTTGGAACAAAACTGATTAATCAAGCGACTGTTTATCAAAACAAGCAAGTGACAATTATTCGTGAGGCGAAAACAGCACGCTCAACCTACTATCAATTCCAATTAGATGGTAAAACAATTGGTTGGCTTGACAAACGAGTTTTCACAAACGTTAAATAAGTAAAATGCCTAACATCAATTATCATGATGTTAGGCATTTTCTTGCACTTTTTATCATTATAAAAATAAGCGCTTAAAACTGAAATACAATTTGGCTTGGAAGGGAAATTATCTAATCAATCCTTATAAAAGAGTCTCTTTAATAGTAATTTTATTCTCGTCTGGTGAAATTTTGTATAATTTATGTCTGAAATTTGAACACTTGGTGAAAATAAGCTATGCTAATAAAGTATTGTTTAGAATGAGGAGTGCTTTTTAAGATGGAAAAACCGTTTTTATCAATCGTAGTACCTTGCTACAATGAAGAAGAAGTGTTAAATGAAACAACGAAACAGTTAACGAAAGTATTAATAACGCTAGTTGAGCGAGAATTGATTGATCCAAAAAGCAAGGTGGTTTATGTGGATGACGGGAGCAAAGACCGAACGTGGCAACTAATTGATGAGAAAACAGCCGAAAACCCGTATATATCAGGTGTAAAGTTGAGTCGTAATTTTGGTCACCAAGGGGCGCTTTTAGCGGGACTAAATACTGCGTATGAAAAATCAGATTGTGTGGTTTCAATTGATGCTGATTTACAAGATGATGTGAATGCAATCATTCCATTTGTTGAAAAATTTCATGAAGGCTATGATGTCGTGTATGGCGTAAGAGGGAAAAGAGATACAGATACCTTCTTTAAACGAAATACAGCACTTGGATTTTATCGCTTTATGGACAAAATTGGTGTGAAACTTGTTCCCAATCATGCGGACTTTCGTTTACTAAGCAAGCGAGCGCTGAAAGAATTTTTAAATTATAAAGAAGAAAACATGTTTATTCGAGGCATTGTGCCATTACTTGGCTTTCCTTCAACAAAAGTATATTATGATCGCAATGAACGATTTGCTGGCGAATCGAAATATCCGCTTAAGAAAATGATTTCTTTTGCGATTGATGGGATTACTTCTTTTAGTATTGTGCCAATTCGAATGCTATTTTCACTTGGCATCATCATGTTCTGTATCGGAGTTGGAATTGGGATTTATGCGCTCATTCAAAAGTTTGTTGGACACGTTGAATCAGGATGGACATCGCTAATGATCTCGCTGTGGGTTGTTGGAGGAATTCAATTGCTAGCTATCGGCGTGCTTGGTGAATATGTGGGTAAAATTTTTAAAGAAGTGAAGGGACGTCCGAGATATACAATTGAAGAAAACTTGTTTGAAGAAAAAGTCATGGAAGAAAACTCCTAATTGGTTAATCAAAAGAAAAAGGAACAAAGGAGAAAAATCACCTTTGTTCCTTTTTTTATTTTGTTTTTTTGTCATTTTGATGGATTTGTTGATAAAGTTCGTCGATTAAGTGTCGAACATCATTTTTAATTTCGGGATGTTCAAGAGCAAACTTCATAGTTGTTTCAATAAATCCATATTTGTCACCAACATCATAGCGTGTTCCTTCAAAATCATAAGCGAAAACGCGTTGGATTTCATTTAAGCGATTAATGGCATCGGTTAGTTGAATTTCGCCACCAGCACCAGGTTCTTGCGTGGAAAGATAATCAAAAATTTGTGGTGTTAATAAGTAACGGCCTAAAATTGCAAGGTTAGATGGTGCATTTTCTGGATCTGGCTTTTCAACAAAACCTTTTACATTGTAGAGGCGATCGCTCATTTTATCTGCTGGGTCAATGATACCGTAGCGATAAGTTTCTTCATGAGGAACAGATTGAACGCCGATTACAGAGCTGTGCGTGCGTTCGTATTGATTAATCAATTGTTTGGCACAAGGAATTTTGGAACGCACGATATCGTCGCCAAGCATGACAACGAACGGCTCGTTTCCGACAAACCCTTTAGCTTGAAGAATGGCATCGCCAAGACCTTTCGGCTTAGATTGCCGAATAAAATGTAGATTGATATTTGTTGTTTCTTCAACAAGGTGAAGGAGTTCCATTTTGTTTTTTGATTTTAAATTAGCTTCTAATTCAGGAACAGAGTCGAAGTGGTCTTCGATTGCTCGTTTTCCTTTTCCTGTTACGATGAGTATATCTTCAATGCCAGAAGCCATAGCTTCTTCTACAATAAATTGGATGGTTGGCTTATCTACAATAGGTAGGATTTCTTTTGGCATTGCTTTTGTAGCAGGAAGAAAGCGTGTTCCCAGTCCCGCTGCTGGGATGACTGCTTTTTTGACTTTCATAATTAAAAACCTCCGATAGAAACATTTATATTCTCCCTAATTATACGTGAACGGCTATCAGATTAGCAAGTAAATCATTTGCCTTAAGCGCAATAAAGAAGGGAGTTCTGTAGACTTTTATCCCACAACTTCATTGACAGCACATGTGTTTATCGCTAAAATGAAATTTGATATGGAATCGTGTAAGGAGAATTTAAAAATATGAATAATTCTTTAGAAGAAAAAAAGGCGTACAAAGTAAGCGTCATTGTGCCATTATATAATGTTGCCGAAATTATTGATGATACGCTAAAAAGTCTCGACGAACAAGATTTTTCGGACTATGAAGTGTTACTAATTGACGATGGATCAAGCGATGATACTGTCGAAATAGTAAAGACTTTTACTAAAGATAAACCGAAATTCAAACTCATTGAGCAAGAAAATGCAGGTCCTGCTGCGGCGAGAAATCACGGCTTGCGTCTCGCAGAAGGCGAATACATTTTATTTGTCGATAGTGACGATTTAATTCCTGAATTTGCTCTTTCACTGATGTATCAAGCAGCTATTTCACATCAAGCAGAGCTTGTAACGGGAGCAACGAAGCGCTTTAATTCTGAAAAAGAGTGGTTCATTCCTTCGCATTTACGATATAACATTGCGAAACCAGGTGAAAAAACAATTACGGAAAACCCCGAATTGTTTTACTCGATTGGTCCTTGTGCCAAGCTGTACCATCATAAGCTTGTTGAAGGTGAGTTTTTCCCTGAAAGCATTCGTTACGGGGAAGATCAACCTTTTGTGCTACACACATTGTTAAATGCTGAAAAAATCTTCACTGTGGAGAAAGTGGTTTATTACTACCGGTTACGAGACGGGGAAGAACAATCTCTTACCCAATCAGTAAACAAAGACCCAATGAGGATCTTACAATCTGTTTTTGATGTGTTTGATTTTGGGGAGCGAGAAATTGCTCGCAGCCATACGGAGCAAGAAGTGGCGCTTGCGTATTACAAGCGAGTTTCGGATATTGAGTTTTGGGCTTCTTTAAAAGCAATTGTTGAAAGTAAAGATGGTACGATTCAAAAAAATGGATTTGAAATGATTTTGAATTGGTTTAAATCGAAACCTGACGATTTCTTGAACGTTATTCCTTCATTTCGGTATTACTTGTGGTATAGCGTTATTGAGCGGGCAAACTACATCCAAAAATCTGCAAGAAACGCTTACCGAACTTTGATTACGCATCTTTATGAGCGCCAAACAAAAGAATCCAAGCAAGCTTTTATGAAATCTTATCCAGTTCATAGTCGAGCTTCACTTGCGATTATTGAAGAGAATAACTGGAAAAAAGCAAAGAAAATTTCACGTGTCTTTATTATTCGGACTAAATTAAAAACGCCACGTCTTGTGAACGGATTTGCACGCAGAATTCTTTTTAAAGTGGCTAATCTTTTGCCGAAGAAAGACCTCTTGGTGCTTGCAACGGAACGTAGTACAGTTTTAGAAGGAAACTTATTATCGATTTATGATTATATGTTTTTAAATGATCGCAAAGAACGGATCTATGTATTTTTGCGGAAGCAAAGAAGCTGGATTGAAGTTTTACAAATGTATTATGTACTTGGACGAGCAAAAACGATTTGCTTGGATGACTACTATAATAAAATTTATGGGCTTAAGTTTAGTAAGCGAGCACATGTGATTCAGACTTGGCATGCAACGGGTGCTTTTAAGAAATTCGGATTTAGTGCACTTGAGTCTGGCGATTCAAATACGGAAGAATTTGAATCCAAAGCGCACTCACCTTATTCGGATGTACTTGTGAGCTCGAAAGCGATCATTCCACAATATGCGGAAGCTTTCCATAAAAAAGCAGAACAAATTAAGCCACTCGGTGTCCCGCGGACGGATAAATTTTTTGATCAAGATTATAAAAACTATGTGAATGAAGTTTACCGAAAAAATTACCCGATCTTACGCAAGAAAAAAGCAATTTTATATGCGCCTACTTTCCGGGGAGGGCCAGATGAGCGGAAAAATTACAGCGTAGTACTTGATTTGAAAAAAATGAAAGAAGCTTTGCAAGACGAATATGTCTTGATTTTGAAATTTCACCCGATGATTAAAAATATTTCCATGGATTTAAGCGAAGAGGATCCTTTTATTTTGATGATGGGCGGGGGAAGCGACGTGAATGATTTAATGTTCCTTAGTGACATTTTAATCACAGACTATTCTTCCGTAATTTTTGAATATAGCATTATGAACCGGCCGATGTTATTCTTTGCTTATGATGTTGAAAGCTACTTTGATGAACGAGGCTTTTATTTTAGCTATGAAGACATGATTCCAGGGAAGATTTATAAAACGACGGAAACACTCATTGATGCGATCAAAACAGGTGAGTATGATTACGATAAACTCGCAGCTTTCCGAACGAAATTTATGGATAGCGTTGATGGACATTCGACAGAACGATTCATTGAAACGTATCTGGGTAAGGAGGAAGGAAAATGAAATTTTTACCCATAGAAGCGGATCAAAATTTAACGGCTAAAGATATCGCAGAACTACTTACACCACTTGATGCTACTTTTATTGTTTTCCAAACCGTAAAAGATGAAAAAGCAGAAAAGCAAATGTTGCGTTTCTTTGAAAAGTATCAAGCCGAGTTTGTTTCGCAAGACATTTTTTATTTCCTTGCCAATCCCGTTTACACGCAGTTCTTGAAAAAACAGGAAAACAAAGAACTTTTTCTTGAAAAGGATGGATTTCAATTTATCGATGAAATTAAAATTAGTATTCCGACATATATTGAAAAAGATCCGTTTCTGGTTTTGCCTGAAAACTACAGCTATTTAATGTTTAGAAGAACCGCTTTACTTGAAAAAATAGCAATGCTACAAGAAAATCTGCCATTTGAAGTATTGATATATCAACTACTTCGATCGACAGATTCTATCGTTAAAGAACGGATTCTTGAAACTTGGAAGGAACCAAAAGTCAAAAATTCAGATGAGCTCGATTTAGATAAAACAGCTGCATTATTCGTTAAGTGGGTAAGGCGTCAACGAGAAAACTGTCAAATTCCTTTATTAAATCAAGAATTTGAAATCAACTTTCTCAATTATTTAATCAATACGCGAGTAGGGCCTGCTTTTCAAACAGAAGTGGAACAAGGAAACTCTTCAGCTGCACGCGAAATTTTAGCTAAACTGTTCCAAGAGCTCAAACAACTTGAAAAAACAGTCGTTTCGGGACTGGTTTCACTCGGCTATTACTTTGTACAAATTCCTGTTGAATATTATGAAAAAATCCACGGGGACTCTGAATTTATGAAACTCTATTTGGAATTTGGGACATTCTTATTTAGTCAATTGCATTTTAACTCAAGAAGCTATTACTTGAGATTTTACCGACAAGCAACCAATGCGCTTTATAAAGCGGTTCGTGCAAATTCAGAAAAGCCGCTACGTAAATGTAATGAACTTTACTTCGCTCAAAAATAAGACAGACTGACTTGCTTAAGAAAAAGAAGAGTTTTTCCCTTCTTTTTCTTTTCTTGTGTTATAATACATGTGTTATGTTAGCTTTCAATCTTTAGAGATAAAGGAGACTATAAAAAATGATCTATGCTGAAATTCTTGCTGGGGGTAAAGGTACACGAATGGGAAATGTAAGTATGCCCAAGCAGTATCTGCCACTAAACGGCAAACCTGTTATCGTTCATACGGTTGAGAAATTTATCTTAAATGCTCGTTTCGATAAAATTCTTGTGGCTTCGCCAAAAGAATGGATCAATCATACCGAAGATGTTTTGAAAAAGTATATTCAAGATGAACGTGTGATTGTTATTGAAGGCGGAGCTGATCGCAATGAAACGATTATGAGTGGGATTCGTCATGTTGAACAAAACTACGGGTTAACTGAAGAAGATGTTTTAATTACACATGATGCCGTTCGTCCATTTCTAACACATCGAATTATCGAAGAAAATATTAATGCTGCACTTGAATACGGGGCAGTGGATACGGTGATCACAGCTACGGATACAATTGTTGAATCGACCAACCATGAATTTATTACAGATATTCCGGTACGTGACGTAATGTACCAAGGGCAAACGCCGCAAAGCTTTAACATGAAGCGTCTTAGTGATCATTATCATGCTCTTTCTGATGAGCAAAAACAAATTTTAACGGATGCCTGCAAAATTTGTCTGCTTGCCGGAGAAAAAGTGAGTCTCGTGAAAGGTGAAATTTTTAACATTAAGATTACTACACCTTATGATATGCAAGTAGCCAATGCGATTATACAGGAGCGGATTAGCCATGATTAATCAAGTATACCGGCTTGTTTCGGAAAGACAATTTGAAGTTGCCAATATTGATGAAACGCTGACTGAAGATGCTGTCGTTGTTCGCCCAACGTATCTCTCAATTTGTGCAGCTGACCAGCGTTATTATACGGGGTCACGCGGCAAAGAAATTTTAGCTAAGAAACTACCGATGGCTTTAATTCATGAAGGCGTTGGCGAAGTTGTTTATGATGCCAAAAAAGAATTTCCAATCGGGACAAAAGTCGTGATGATCCCGAATACACCTTTTGAAAAAGATCCTGTGATCGCGGAAAACTATTTGCGAAGCAGCAAGTTTCGCTCAAGTGGATTTGATGGTTTGATGCAAGACAATGTGTTCATGCGTCGCGACCGACTGATTGCTTTACCTGAAGATTTAGATATGACCGTGGCAGCTTTTTCTGAACTGATTTCAGTTGCTGTTCATGCTGTGCGTCGTTTTGATTCTCGCGCAGATGCCAATCGTTCTTCGTTTGGGGTTTGGGGTGATGGCAATCTTGGTTTCATCACTTGTTTGCTACTAAAAAATATGTTCCCAGATGCAAAAGTATATATTTTCGGGAAAACACCTTATAAACTTGATTTCTTCTCGTTTGTAGATGCGGCTTATAGCATTGATGCGATTCCAGAAGATTTAGAGATTGATCAAGCGTTTGAATGCGCTGGTGGGAAGGGAAGTCAGTATGCAGTGGATCAAATTATTGATTTGATCAAACCAGAAGGAACGATTTCCTTACTCGGCGTATCTGAGTATCCAATTGAAGTGGATACGCGTATGGTGCTTGAAAAAGGGTTAACACTTTATGGAAGTAGCCGAAGCGGGCGAGTGGATTTCCAAGCAACTGTTGATTTTCTAAGCAGTAATCGACGTGCTGTGGAATACCTTTCCAACCTCGTTGGCGAAGTGCATGACGTAAGAAGCATTCAAGATGTAATTGAAGCTTTCGAAGCCGATTTGCGCAGTCCATGGGGCAAAACCGTTATGGCGTGGAATATTTAACTTTCAAAGATTGAAAAGAGAGGTGCCGCAGGATTGCGGCACCTCTTGCTACATATTAGGAGGAGTGGACCTGAAATGAAACGAATTCTGGCACAAATTTACATGCTCATTTTGCGTGGGATCGCCGCAATTTTTCGACCGCTTAAGTTGCAAACTAAAGTGGTCATGCTCGTAACTTTTCAAGATAATCCCGAGCAAATTTTAAAAAAAATGGCTGACTTGCGCGTTTCCCCGGAGACGATCGTTTTTTATGACCCGCGCGTTGATGAATCGAAGCTTTCTTACAATTTTGTCCGAACGATTCCGCTAACTTTTGCTTCTGTTTTCAAGCGACTGTATCATATGAGCCGGGCGAAAGTGGTGATCGTGGATAATTATTTCCCTGAGCTTGCGGCAATAAACTTTAAAAAGGACGCGTGCTGTATTCAAATTTGGCATGCGAACGGAGCACTCAAGAAGTTTGCTTGGGAAGACAAGGCTACAGCTTTACGTACAAAAAGTGAACAAAATCGTTTTAAAGCCGTTTATGCTCGTTTTCACAAGGTGGTCGTGGGTTCTGATGCGATGGGAGAAATTTTCAAGCGCTCTTTTTTACTTGAAAGTGAGGACCTGTTACTAAAAACAGGTGTGCCAAGTACAGATTACTTTTTTGACCAAGAAGAAATCAACCGGATTCGGGCTAGTTATCAGGAGAAATACCACAAAAAAACGATTTTGTACGCACCGACGTTCCGGGATAAGGAGCTAAATCAGGCGCAGCTCTTGCTTGATCTTGAAAAAATGCGCGCTCTTCTTGCGGACAAGTTTGTGCTCTTGCTGAAGCTCCATCCTTCGATCCAAGCGGACGCAGACATTCCGGAAGATGAGTTCGTGAAGCTTTTTCACAAGAACGAATCGATGCGCGAAGCCTTAGCAGGCTCAGATGTGCTTGTGACGGATTATTCTTCCTCACCATTTGAATTTGCTTTACTTGGCCGTCCTATTTATTTCTTCACGCCAGATATTGAGCAATACGACCGGGAGCGCGGCCTTGTTACAGGGTTTTCAGCACTGATCCCTGGGAAGCCCTATCTCACGACAGAATCGCTTGCTCATGGTATCCTAAATGATGAGGCGGATCTAGAGGAAATTGCGCGCTTCAGCACAACTTGGAATCAATATTCAAAAGGGCATTCCGCTGCAAATCTCGTCGATTTTATCCAGAAAAAACTTTGAAAGAGAGTGGAAACATGAAAAAGGTGATTACTTACGGCACATTTGATTTGTTACACTGGGGGCATATCGAGCTTTTGCGACGTGCAAAAGAAATGGGCGATTATCTCATCGTGGCCTTGTCAACCGATTCATTTAACCGAATCAAACATAAAGAAGCCTATCACAGCTACTCACATCGCAAGTTGATTTTAGAAGCGATTCGTTATGTGGACGAAGTGATTCCGGAAGAAAACTGGGATCAAAAGGTATCGGACATTAAAACTCATGATGTGGACGTATTTGTCATGGGCGATGACTGGAAAGGCGAGTTTGATTTTTTAAAGCCTTACTGTGAAGTGGTTTATTTACCGAGAACCGACGGGATTTCGACTACACAAATTAAAGAGGATTTGCGCTGAGTTGGCTTTTTGGGCAGAGCGCAAGAAAATTTTCAGATGTAAAAAATTATGCTATGATGTTTGTAAGTGTGATTTCAGCCAGATGAGGCTAGAACAAGGATGGGAGAAAAACCATGACAAACTTATATCAAGATGATAGTTTAACTTTACACACTGATTTGTATCAGTTAAATATGATGAAAGCTTATTTTGATGACGGAATTCATGAACGAAGAAGTATTTTTGAAGTTTTCTTCCGTGAAATGCCGTTTAATTCTGGCTATGTGGTTTTTGCAGGGCTTGAGCGCATTGTTTCGTACATTGAAAATTTACGTTTCACAGAAAGCGATATTCAATATGTGCATGATGAACTGGGATTTGATGGTCCCTTTTTAGACTACTTAAAAAACTTTAAGTTTAGTGGAACGATTCGTTCAGCTCGCGAAGGGGAATTTGTGTTTAAAACTGAACCCATTATACAAGTGGAAGCGAACCTTGCGGAAGCCCAGTTGATCGAAACGGCGCTATTAAATATTGTGAACTTCCAAACGCTGATCGCAACAAAGGCCGCTCGGATTCGTTCTGTAGTGGATGATGATAGCTTAGCAGAGTTCGGCACGCGTCGTGCGCAGGAAATGGATGCGGCAATTTGGGGCACGCGTGCAGCTTACATTGGCGGCTGTGATTCGACAAGTAACGTGCGTGCCGGCAAAATTTTTGGGATTCCGGTTTCTGGAACGATGGCGCATGCGATGGTTCAGGCGTACCGGGATGAATATGAGGCGTTTAAAAGCTATGCGAGGACGCACAAAAATTCTATTTTCTTAGTGGATACTTATGATACGCTTAAATCGGGCGTTCCGAATGCCATCCGAGTAGCGCAAGAGCTTGGCGATGAAATCAATTTTATCGGGATTCGGCTAGATAGCGGAGATATGGCGTTTCTTTCTAAGAAAGCACGGCAAATGCTTGATGAAGCAGGGTTTACGGATGCGAAAATTTTTGCTTCAAGTGATTTGGATGAGCATACGATTTTGTCGCTTAAAGCGCAAAAAGCAAAAATCGATTCTTGGGGTGTTGGAACCAAGCTGATTACAGCCTACGATCAACCAGCACTTGGAGCAGTCTATAAAATGGCGGCGATTGCGGATGAAAATGATGTTTTGCAAGACTCGATAAAACTTTCAAGCAACACGGAAAAAGTGTCAACGCCTGGGGAAAAACGAGTTTATCGGATTATTTCCGAAAGCAAGCGTCCGAAAGCGGAAGGCGATTATATTGCGATGGCAGATGAATCGCTTGATGACGTGAAAGAGCTGACGATGTTCCACCCAGTGCACACTTATATCACAAAAACAGTGAAAAATTTCCAAGCGAAAGAACTGCTTATACCGGTTTTTGAAAGCGGGAAACGCGTGTATGACTTGCCGTCACTTGAAGAGATTAAAGCGTACAAAGAAAAAAACCTTGCGCTTCTTTGGGGTGAGTACAAACGAACTGTTCGACCAGAGCAGTATCCAGTTGACTTAAGTGTCAAATGTTGGAAGAATAAAATGAAAAATATCGAGAAAGTGCGAAAAAGCGTACAGCTTCATTCGCCAGTTGATCTTGATTTTCCTTTGTAAGTGAAACGGATAGGAGGCCCATTGAATGGATATTAGAGAACAAATTTTAGCAGAAATGAAGGTCAAAGCTGAAATTGATCCTCAAGAAGAAATTCGGAAAAGTGTCGAGTTGCTCAAAGACTATTTGAAGAAAAATTCATTTTTGAGAAGCCTTGTTTTGGGGATTTCAGGTGGGCAAGACTCCACTTTAGTTGGTAAGCTGACTCAAATCGCTATTTCTGAGCTTCGCGAAGAGACGGGAGGGGACTACCAGTTTCTTGCGGTGAGTCTTCCTTATGGCGAGCAGTTAGATGAGGCGGACCGGCAAGATGCCTTGGAATTTATTGCGCCTGATCAAACGGTTGTGATTAATATTAAGGCTGCGGTCGACGCTAGCGCGCAAACGTTGAAAGAAGCTGGTATTTTGCTAACTGATTTTGCGAAGGGAAATGAAAAAGCGCGGGAACGGATGAAAGCCCAGTATTCAGTTGCGGCAATGCACCAAGGTGTGGTGGTTGGAACGGATCACTCGGCGGAAGCGGTGACGGGCTTTTATACGAAATATGGCGACGGAGGAACGGACATCAATCCGATTTTCCGTTTAAATAAACGCCAAGGAAAAATGTTGCTTAAAGCATTAGGGTGTCCAGAGCATTTATACTTGAAAAAACCGACTGCGGATTTGGAAGAGGATAAACCGGCATTACCTGACGAAGTGGCGCTTGGTGTAACTTATGATGAAATTGATGATTACTTAGAAGGTAAGCCTGTTTCGGGTGAAGCAGCAGCCAAAATTGAAAGCTGGTATTTGAAATCACTGCACAAACGCCACATGCCGATTACGATTTTTGATGATTTTTGGAAATAGGAGGAGGAAACGAAATGAAGGTAGGTTATGGATTAATTACAACATTCCATGCGCATGCAGGGCAGCAAAAGGAATTAGCCGAAATTTTGCTAGAAGGAGCAGCTGTCATGGAAGACATCCCAGCTTGTCTTGAATACATCGTTGGAACTTCTGAACAAGATGAAGATACTGTTTTTGTAGTTGAAATGTGGACGGATGAAGGACGCCATCATGCTTCGCTCGATAACCCGGACGTAAAAGCAGTGATTGAACGTGGAGCACCGTTAATTCGTGAAGTTGAGCGCAATAAAGAACTGGATCTTTTAGGTGGAAAAGGGCTTTAAGACGAGGAAAATTCACAAACGGGGTTGCAAGATTTGATACTTGACGTTAAAATGAAAGAAGATTGAAAAGGGCAAGCGATTGTCCTTTTCTTTGTTAGTGAGCGAGCCGATTTTATTCGGCTTAATTTTATAGATAAGGTGGTTTTGGAAAAAACGATGAAAGAATTTGCCGAACAAGAAAAAATTATCGTTCTGGATTTTGGAAGCCAGTACAACCAATTGATTACACGACGCATTCGTGAATTTGGTGTTTATAGTGAACTTCATCCTCACACAATTACGGTAGAAGAAATGAAGGCCCTAAATCCGAAGGGAATCATCTTCTCTGGCGGACCAAACAGCGTATATGATGAAGGGGCATTCCGCTGTGATGAAGGACTGTTTGAAATGGGGATTCCGATTCTTGGAATTTGCTATGGCATGCAGTTGATGACGCTTCATTTTGATGGAAAAGTAGAACCCGCGAAAGATCGCGAATACGGTAAAGCAAACGTTCATCTAGAAATTCCAAACCATTTATTTGCAGGCATCCCGACAGATCAAACTGTTTGGATGAGTCACGGAGACCTTGTTGTAACTGCACCAAAGGATTTCGAAGTCATTGGAACGAGTAAATCTTGCCCGATTGCAGCTATTGCAGATGAAAATCGTAAAATGTACGGCGTGCAGTTCCACCCAGAAGTTCGCCATTCAGAATACGGCAATGATCTTTTGAAAAACTTTGCGCTTAACATTTGTGGTTGCAAAGGGGACTGGTCGATGGAAAACTTTATCGAAGTTGAAATTGACAAAATCCGTGAAACCGTTGGCGACAAAAAAGTGCTACTTGCGCTTTCAGGCGGTGTAGACTCTTCTGTTGTTGGCGTTTTGATCCACAAAGCGATTGGCGATCAATTGACATGTATTTTTGTCGATCACGGTTTGCTTCGTAAAGGAGAAGCAGATCAAGTTATGGAGACTCTTCAAGGTGAATTCAATATGAATATCATCAAAGTAGATGCGAAGGAACGCTTCTTATCGAAATTAAAAGGAGTTTCTGATCCTGAACAAAAACGTAAAATTATCGGAAACGAATTTATTTATGTCTTTGATGATGAAGCAGGGAAGCTTGATGGCGTTGAGTTCCTAGCACAAGGAACACTTTATACAGACATCATCGAAAGTGGAACAGCGACAGCGCAAACGATCAAGTCACACCATAACGTTGGTGGACTTCCAGAAGACATGAGTTTTAAACTCATTGAACCGTTAAATACGCTATTTAAAGACGAGGTACGTGCACTTGGAACTGAACTTGGCATGCCAGATGCGATTGTTTGGCGGCAACCGTTCCCAGGTCCTGGACTTGGAATACGTGTGCTAGGCGAAGTGACAGAGGAAAAACTGGAAATTGTGCGGGACTCGGACTATATTTTACGCGAAGAAATCAAAGAAGCTGGGCTTGACCGCGAGATTTGGCAATACTTTACGGCACTTCCGAACATTCGTAGTGTGGGTGTCATGGGTGACGGTCGGACTTACGATCACACAATTGTGATTCGTGCGGTGACGAGTATCGACGGCATGACAGCTGACTGGGCGCGAATTCCGTGGGATGTACTTGAGAAGATTTCTGTGCGGATTGTGAATGAAGTGCAGAACGTCAACCGCGTTGTTTATGACGTGACGAGCAAGCCGCCTGCTACTGTGGAGTGGGAATAATAAAGAAACCGTGAAACCTTTGAAATCAGAGGGATCACGGTTGTTTTTTTATTTTGAGTAGTCGCTTTGAACCAATCATTAATCTAAAAGCTAATTTCTAAAGATAATATTATTAATAATTCTTCTAATTTAATTTGTCTAAATCCTTCAAAAATGATAAAATTAATTTAAAATCAGAAAAATAACTTTAAGGAGAAATATGCTACTGTATGG
>NZ_JAATJW010000029.1 GCF_011800755.1 Listeria valentina | reverse complement strand
TTATGTATGTTCTATCACAAGTATATCTAAAAAAAGACTGTAAACAAAGTTTTTCACTACTTTGTCTACAGTCTGAAGCGGAACTTTTGAAAGTTCCGCTTTTTACTTGCTACCGTGTACTCGCAAGGCCTCCATCCACCGGAATAAGTTGCCCCGTAATAAAATGCGCATCATCACTTGCAAAAAAAGTCATAACTGGTGCAAGGTCCCGCTCTGGATCTCCATAAGCATGCCCGAGCGGAATATTATCCGTCACTGTTAGCCGGTGTAATTCCCGCTCTTTTTCTGTCATCCCAGCTACCCACGTTTCGTACATTTCAGTTGCCATCGTAGGTAAGATACAATTCACTCGGACGTTATCGCCGCCCCATTCATGCGCGATCGTTCTTGACCAGGAGTGAACAGCACCCTTACTGAGTGAATAAGCTGCAGAACCAGGATGCGGGTTTAGTGCCGATAAGGAACCAAAATTAATGATGCTCCCGCCACCTTCTATTTTCATAAGTGAATAAGCCGCTTGATTGGTAAAAACGGTTCCTTTTACATTCACAGCCAGATTAAAATCAATTTCTGATTCAAGCGTTGTCGCAGCAGGCTCTGGTCGGTGGATGCCCGCTACATTTGCCAGTACATCAAGCCCTCCCATTTGTCTTGTCGCTTCCGCGAATACTTCAAAGGTTGCTTCTCGATCAGAAATATCAAGCACTTCAAAATGCGCTTCCCGAAATCCCTGCTTTCTAAGCGTTTCAAGTTGCGTTTCTCCCCGTTCTTCATTCACATCGACAAAGTAAACTTTTGCTCCTTGCTTTAAATACTCCTCGGTGACCGCTTTTCCAATTCCACTTGCTCCACCTGTTACAATAATTTTCTTGCCTTCTAATTTCATTGTTGCCTCCTCAAAATGCGTTAAGGCCCAAAAATCCTACACTTAAGCATAGCACTTTCACTTTAAGCCTATCAATATATTTTGTGAAACAAAGAACAAAAGAATTCCAAAAGCAGAAAAATTGTCACAGAAAATACATTTTATGACAGCTATCCAAAATGCGTTATAATAGAAACCGAGGTGATAAACTGTGGCACATAAAACCAACGCCTGCCGGATGCTCGACCAAAAGAAGATTCCTTATACACTGCACGAATATCATTTTGATGAGCAACACTTAGATGCAGCTCATGTTGCAGAAGAGACGGGGAAAAACCCGGCGCAAATCTTCAAAACCCTTGTTGCAGTCGGCGATAAAACTGGACATTTAGTTGCTCTGCTTTCCGCAGAAGATACACTTGATTTAAAAAAGCTTGCTAAACAAAGCGGAAATAAAAAAGTAGAAATGATTCACGTGAAAGATCTTGAAAAAATAACTGGCTATATTCGCGGAGGCTGTTCTCCCATTGGCATGAAAAAACTATTTCCCACTTTTATTGATGAAAAAGCCCGCGATTTTACGACCATCTATATTTCTGCTGGGAAGCGAGGCTTACAAATCGAGCTCGATCCAAATGCCCTTCTTCCGCTTTGCCGAGCCAAGTGGGCTAACTTAAGAACCGAATAAAGGACTTGCGCCAAGATAGCGCAAGTCCTTTATTTTTATTTAACTTCTCGAACCATTTGCCACTGGGAAATCCATTTCCGAAAGCCAGCTTCAAAAAAAGCTTCGGCAAGTTCCCTATCAAGCACACAATTATTAAGAAAGAGTTTTTTTTCAGCACCCAAGGCAAAGCCTAATCCTGAAAGAGCCGCTTGAAGCGTGGTTCCTGGTTCAAGCTCGAATTTACTTACTTCGATTCCTCTGTCAGATAGCATATAGCGAAGGTGAAAACTTCCCTTTCCTTCTTCCAAACTAAACCGACTTGACGTTTCTTCTTTTTTAAATCGCAACAAATTTTGCCAAGGGGTTAAACGTGAGTCTTCCGTTTCTAGTTCTGGATGCTCAGTAGCGATTTCAGTTGCTTCTCCAAGTGGTCCATCTAAAAAGTAAAGTTCATTCATGACTTCAAAATGATATTTTTGATAAAAACGAACGGCACGTTCATTGTCTGTTATGACTTCTAATTTAAATTGTGTTCCCGCTGCTTTTTGAAGCATATCTTCCATTAATAAATCAGCAACTTTTTTGCCACGAAATGGAGGCGCGACGCCTAAGCCCCCACACCATGAATAGCCTCCTTCGCGCGCAAGCAAATTAAAGCCGATCGGTTCTTCATCTGAGAACGCAAGGGAGGATAAATTTGGATCAAGCAAAAACTCGTCCATTCTTGCAAAAAATGCCTCTTCTGTTAGCTTCATTTGTACGATATAATCGGAAAAACTTGCGTTCCAGGCTTGCATTACCTGCTTGCGGGTTACTTCTGTAAATTTTTTCAGTTCGATCACTAGGCGACCCCCTCCTTTTTTTCTTTTCAGCATAGCATAAATGCCTGATTTAAGCACGATTCAGTATTGTAACCGCCCTCTTTTTAGTTTATCATAAGAAAGAATAATCTTAGTTTAAGGAGAAAAATAATGAAAAGAAATGTTGTTTTGTATCAAGAAATCGCAACAAAGATCAAGAAAAAAATTCTAGATGGCAGTTATCCGCTCGGCGAAAATATTCCGAGTGAGCCTGAACTCGAGAAGCTTTTTGGTGTGAGCAAAATGACAATTCGGCAAGCTGTGGCACTCCTCGCTGCAGAAGGATATGTGGACAAGCAACGTGGCAGAGGGACACAAGTAATTAGCAATCAACTTTTTAACAAACTTTCAAAAGCCAAATCTTTTTCAAAAATCATCGAAGAATCTGGTTTTTCCATTAAAAAAGAAATTCTTGCGATTGAAACTTTGCTACCTGAAACGCATCCTGCTTTAGCTATTTATTTTGATGAACCGATCACGCACATTAAGCGTCTTTATTATCTTGATAACAAGCCTTATATTTACTATCAACATTATATTCAAGAAGTCGCGAAGATTCGTGAACCTAATTTAAACCTGGATCACATCTCTCTTTACCAACTGCTAAAAGAAAACGGCTACACAGTTGCCTCGTTTGAAGATACATTTGAAGCGGTCACTTTTTCGGCGGATGAAAAAAAACAACTGCAAGCTGAACAAGAAAATGGCTTGAAACGTATGCGTAAATCTTATGATAACAGTGGTCATTTGATCGAGCTTTCGATCGGACTTTATAACACACAAATTTTCCCTTATAAAATTGAATATGAAGTTTAAAAAAGTGATTGCGTTTTCAAACATTATAATGTTATAATGTTTTCGAAGGAGGTGACAACATGATCGATCTTCTAATCAAAAATGGAAAAACAAGCACTGGAGAGCCACTTTCTGTTGCCATTACAAACGGAGAAATTTCGGCTGTAGCGCCACAAATTAGCGACGAAGCTGAAAAAGTAATAGATCTAGCTGGAAAGCATTATATTTCTGCTGGATGGATTGATGATCATGTTCACTGTGATACGGAAATGCCAATTTATTATGATCAACCAGATGAAATTGGGATTACAAAAGGCGTGACAACAATTATCGACGCTGGTTCTACTGGTGCGGATACCATTGCATCTTTTTATGAACACGTTAAACAAGCCAAAACAAATGTTTATGCCCTCATCAACATTTCAAAGACGGGTATCATTGCACAAGACGAGCTTTCTAACATGAAAAACATTCAAAAAGAAGCCGTTAAACAAAAAATAGCCGAGCTACCAAATTTTATTGTGGGACTTAAAGCGAGAATGAGTAAAACGGTTGTCGGTGAAAATAACTATGAACCCCTTATTTTAGCCAAAGAATTACAAAACGAGTTAGATGATTTGCCACTTATGGTGCACATCGGTTCGAATCCTCCTGATTTAAAAGAAATTTTAACGCGACTAGATGCACGGGATGTCCTAACTCACTGCTTTAACGGAAAACCAAATGGAATTTTAGAACAAACGAGCAATGAAATTAAAGCGGTTGCAAAAGAAGCCTATGATCGCGGTGTTCGTTTTGATATTGGGCACGGAACAGATAGCTTTAATTTCCGCACAGCTCGCCTAGCTAAAGCAGAAGGCCTTATTCCTTATTCGCTCAGCACAGACATTTACCATAAAAATCGCGAAAAAGGTCCTGTCTATGATTTAGCTACAACAATGGAAAAACTACTTTCGATCGGCTATTCCCTCACTGAAATTATTCCAATGGTGACCACACATCCAGCTGATAATTTCAAACTTCATACTAAAGGAACTTTAAAAGAAGGTTTCGATGCAGATATCACTATTTTCGATGTGAAAGATGAACACAAAGAACTAACAGATTCTAATGGAAATACAAAGTACACGCACACGGTCATCGAACCGGTTTATACCATTGTAGGAGGAAAAGTTTATGACAACGGATCTTTATCAAAAATATGATTTAAAACAAGTCGTCAACGCATCTGGAAAAATGACTATCCTCGGCGTATCGAAAACCCCTGATGAAATCGTCGCCTTGCAAAAATTTGGTGGTCAACATTTTTTCGAAATGGCTGATCTTGTTGAAAAAACGGGGCGTTACATTGCAGATTTGCTACATACAGAAGATGCTGTCATCGTTTCAAGCGCTTCTGCAGGCATTGCCCAATCTGTCGCTGGTTTAATTGGGCAAGGAAGTGACTACCATCTTTACCATCCGTACACAGACAAAATTAAGAAACGAGAAATCGTAATTCCAAAAGGACATAACGTCGATTACGGGACTGCTGTTGAAGTCATGATTGAACTGGGTGGTGGAAAATTACGTGAAGCTGGTTATGCCAACATGTGCTCGAAAGAACATGTTGAAATGATGCTAACAGATGAAACAGCTGCACTCCTTTATATCAAAAGTCATCACACTGTGCAAAAAAGCATGTTAACTGTCGCAGATATGGTAGAAGTCAGCAAGAAACACGGAATTTCTCTGATTGTAGATGCAGCGGCAGAAGAAGATTTATTCACTTACGCCAAACAAGGCGCGGATCTTGTGATTTATAGTGGTGCAAAAGCGATTGATGGCCCAACGTCCGGACTCGTTGTCGGCAAGAAAGAGGCGATTAGTTGGGTGCGAATGCAGTCAAAAGGCATCGGACGCGCGATGAAAATTGGAAAAGAAAACATCATTGGGCTCACAGGCGCGATTGAACGTTACTTAAATACACCAGGTGAAACAGGCGAGAACATGCAAGAAAGACTTCATCCATTTATCGACGCTTTAAACCAAATTGATGGTCTTGAAGCAAAAATTGTTCAGGATGCTGCCGGACGTGATATCTACCGTGCTTCTGTCAAAGTCAGCAAGCCGTCAGCAAAAGAAGTTATCGCCAAGCTAAAAAGTGAGAGCCCTGCTATTTACACGAGAGAATATCAAGCCAATAACGGCATCATCGAATTCGATGTTCGCGCTGTAAACACAGATGAAATGAAATTAATTGAAAATCGCTTAAAAGAAATTATGGAAAGTGGGAAATAATCATGCAAAAAACACCAAAATATTTAAACGAACGTATTTGCTTAAACGTACTGGCGAATTCCGTTGAAAATGCCAAAGAATGTTATCAAGCTGCGGATGGACATGTTGTACTCGGCGTCCTTTCCATCAATTATTCTTCTGATGAAGCAGCGATCACAGATATGAAAAAATACATCGAAGCAACCGATAATGCCCTATCTGTTGGACTTGGCGCAGGGAATCCGAAACAAAGCGAAATGGTAACACGTATTTCAGCTGTGCTTCAGCCCCAACACGTTAACCAAGTCTTCACCGGAGTTGGCGCTAGCCGTGCACTTTTAGATCAAGATGAAACCATCATTAATGGCCTTGTATCTCCAACTGGAAAAGTCGGTTACGTGAATATCGCAACAGGGCCGCTTAGCAGTGAAGCACCAGCAGGAGAAGTTCCGATCGAAACAGCGATTGCCCTTCTAAAAGATATGGGAGGAAGCTCGATCAAGTACTTCCCAATGAAAGGTCTTGCACATGAAGAAGAATACCGTGCAGTTGCAAAAGCCTGCGCAGAAAACGACTTCTACTTAGAACCAACTGGCGGTATTACGCTGGATAACTTCGAAGAAATCGTAAAAATCGCACTGGATGCAGGTGTAAAAAAAGTCATTCCGCACGTGTACAGTTCAATTATTGATAAAGCAAGTGGCGACACAAAACCAGAAGATGTTAAAACTCTCTATCAAATCATGAAAAAATTGACTGACTAAAGGAGCGATGACAAGATGAAAGTTTTATCCTATGGAGAAGTGAATTTACGATTCACTCCTCCTGATTATCAATTACTCGCACAAACCAATCAGCTCACTTATCAAATCACAGGAACTGGCGTCAATTTACTAACGAACCTCAGTAACTTTGGGATGGAAACCACTTTGCTCACAACTCTTCCAGATAACAACGTTGGAAAAATGGCCGCAGCGAACATTCGTAAATACGGCATCCAAGATCATCATATCCAATTTAATGGCAATCACATGGGCAGTTATTTCGTTGAACTTGGCTACGGCGTACGCCCAACGGTTGTCACTTATCAAAACCGTTTAGCAAGTGCCTTCTGCCAAGCTGACCCAGCAAGCTATCCAATCGAGGAAGCCGTCAAAGAAAATGATATCATCCACATTTGCGGCATTTCCTTATTATTAAATGAACGCACTCGTGAAACCGCTTTAAAATTAGCAGCATGTGCAAATGAGTTTGGCAAACCCCTTTACTTTGATTTCAATTACCGCCCAAGTTTAAACACAGAACATAGCAAAGCGTTCATCAAAGAACAATACGAAAAAATCCTATCGCTTGCCCACACCGTTTTTGGCGGAATTCGTGACCTCACAGAACTACTTGATATCGAAGTAAACGAAGAGCTTCCCTACTTAGAACAATTGCAAATGGGAATTGCCACTTTCAAGCAAAAATATAACGTTAAAAACTATGTGGGGACTAACCGTGGCTTTGAAAACCACGAACACTCCCTAGCCGGCTTTATGGACGGTGAAAGTTTTAAAGTCAGCAGCACAATGCCAGTTGACTTACTTGATCGCATCGGAGCAGGAGATGCTTATGCGGCAGGAATCATTTTTGGTCTTGCAAATGACTGGTCAGAAGAAAGAATATTGGAATTCGCAGTAAGTAATGCTGTCCTTGCGCACACCATTACGGGAGACGTGCCACATACTACCTTGGAAGAAGTAGAGGCACTTATGGAAGGCAGACAACAAAGTCTAATTCGTTAAAAAAGGAGAGAAAAATATGCACGACATCTATCTGTTTTCAATCACCATCGTCGCAATCGCCATCGTCATTTTAGGTGTATCTTGGTGGAAATGGCACGCCTATCTTAGCTTATCAGTTGCCACCATCTTTTTAGCAGTATTTGCCGGTATGCCATTTGGCAAAATCACCACCGCCTTCGAAACGGGCGTCGGCGGTGTTCTTGGCCATTTAGTCGGCATCTTAGCACTTGGAACAATCCTTGGGAAAATGATGTCCACCTCCGGGGCGGGCATGCAAATTGCTAATTTCTTCGTAGAACGCTTCGGAGCCAAGCGCTTGCCTTGGGCAATGTTCTTCTCCGGACTGATTATCGGAATCCCCGTTTTCTTCGAAGTTGGGCTTGTCATCCTACTACCAATCGTGCTTTCAATCCAAAAAACAGTCAAGAAGAACATTCTCTTACTTGGCCTTCCAGTTCTTGCAGGGCTTTCCATCACGCATGGAATCATCCCGCCACATCCAGGTGCCATGACTGCAATCGGCATTTATAATGCCAACGTAAGCGAAGTCTTGCTTTATTCACTTTGTTTCGCACTCCCAGCAGGCATCGTCGCAGGTCCTTTATTCTCAAAATTCATCAGCAAACGAATCACACCAAAAAATGAACCTGACCTCATGCGTCCCGATGTCATCAAAGACAACGAAAAATTGCCATCTGCTGGCGTATCATTCTTCATTGTTTTCTTACCAATCATCTTGATGCTACTAACAATGATTGCAGCACTATTCAAACTACCTAGCGGCCTCACAAGCATCATTGATTTCATTGGTAGCCCGCTAATTGCTTTACTAATTTCCGTGTTTGTGGCTTACATACTGCTTGGTTTCCGCCTAGGTTTAAATGCAGAAATCATCCGCGGTTTAACAGACGACAGCATGAAGCCCCTTGCTTCCATCATTTTAATCATTGGCGCAGGCGAAGCATTCAAACAAATCCTAATTGACACAGGTGTCGCAACAGCCATCGCAAATCTATCAGGTCAAATGAATCTATCTCCGATTGTAATGAGTTTCCTTGTTGCCGGGCTCATCCGAGTTGCAACAGGTTCAGCGACCGTTGCCCTCACAACGGCAGCAGGAATTGTCGCTCCAATCGTAGAACAAATGACAGGCGTCAATACTGCCCTACTAGTTATCGCAACGGGCGCTGGTTCTCTCATGCTATCACACGTTAACGATGCAGGCTTTTGGCTTGTTAAAGAATACATGGGACTCACCGTCAAGGAAACCTTCAAAACTTGGACCGTGCTAGAAACCCTGTTATCATTCAGTGTATTTATCATGGTACTAATTGTCGATATTTTCGTTTGACAAAAAACGTCTCGGATTCAAAATTTCGAACCCGAGACGTTTTTCATTTCCCACAATGGCAATCATCGCCGCCGCGGCAGCATGTTCCAGCGTGGGCTTCTTTGGCAGCAAAAGTCGCCGCTCGTACCGCTTCTGGCACGCTATCTTTGACACGGCGCGCTTTATCTCGAATCAAGCTTGCCCCTGTACTTACTTTTTCTTTTGGCAAGAAACTCGAGTCTAGTTTATCCGCTTCAATTTGTTTCTTCGCAATCGAAAGCATCAGTTTCATTCGATTTAACTGGTTAACTGCACTTGAACCCGCATCATAATCGATCGACATGATATTGGCGTGTGGATAGCGTTTCTTAAGCCCCTTAATCATGCCACGTCCTGTAATATGATTGGGTAAACAAGCAAACGGCTGTAAGCAAGCAATATTCGGCACATCATTATCCAAGAGTTCAAACATCTCGCCCGTTAGAAACCAGCCTTCCCCCATCTTATTTCCAAGCGAAAGTAATTGGCTTGCTTTTTCTGCGATCACTTCGATGCTTTCCGGTGCATCAAAACGTGCACTCGCCCGAAGTGCATCCACAACTGGCTTACGATATTGATTGATAAACGGAATCGCCACACTTTGCTTAGCAAATGATTTCACTTTAGAGCGCCCAAACGCATTGGCCGCAAAATGGTCATCGTAGCAACAATATAGCAAGAAATCCGTCAAATCTGGCACGACGGCTTCGCCGCCTTCCGCTTCAATCACATCCACAATGTGGTTATTCGCACCTGGATGGAACTTCACGAGAATTTCGCCAACCACCCCAACACGCGGTTTTTTCTTGCCCGTAATAGGTAGTTCATCGAAAGCCTGTACCATTTCTTTTGTGAACTGCTTGTATCCACGGAATGAATAATTTTTCATCAGTTCGCGACCTTTTCCCAAATAATCGGCATACAACCGGTTGGCGCTCCCTGGCTTTGTTTCATAAGGACGAACACGATACAGCATCCGATCAAGCGCATCCCCGAGCGCAAGCCCAGCCATGAAACGCATCGCTAGCCCCGGCGTCATCTTAAAGCCCGGTTGTTTCTCAAGCCCATTTGCATTTAGCGAAATCACCGGAATTTGTTCCATCCCCGCTTCCTTAAGCGCCTTTTTAAGCATCGCAATGTAGTTTGTTGCCCGGCAACCGCCACCTGTTTGCGTCATCAAAACTGAGATCCGCTCCAAATCATAATCCCCATGTTTCAGCGCATCCATCATCTGGCCAATGGTCAAAATCGCCGGGTAGCAAGCATCATTATTCACATAGCGCAAGCCTTCATCGACCCCGCGTGGCGTCACCGCAGGCAGAACTTCAAGGTTGAATCCTGCTGCTTGCCCAGCGGCTTCAAGCATCGCAAAATGAGTCGGAGCAAGCTGAGGTGCGAGAATCGTATAACCTTCTTTCCGCATTTTCTTCGTAAAGAGCGGTCGTTCCTTAGGCAAAGGCATTTCGGTTGGCTTAATATGATGACGATCGCGTTCCTCGATGGCCGCCTTCAAAGAACGAACTCGAATCCGAGCGGCCCCAAGGTTATTAATTTCATCAATTTTAAGCAGCGTATAGACTTTATTATGGCCTTCAATAATTTCTTGGCACATATCCGTCGTAATCGCATCCAAGCCACATCCAAATGAAGTCAACTGAACGAATTCCAAGTTTTCCTGTTTCGCCGCAAAACTTGCAGCCCGGTAAAGTCGTGCATGATATTTCCACTGGTTTTCCACACGTAGCTTGTGCTCAATCGTGCCAAGATGCGAAATCGAATCTTCCGTTAATACCGCCATGCCGTTCATCGTGATAAGTTCAGGGATGCCATGATTGACTTCTGGATCAATGTGATACGGATGCCCAGCGAGGACGATGCCTTTTACATTATTTTTCGCCATATAATGTAGCGCTGCTTCGCCTTCTTTTTGGATATCACGACGGCATTTTTCCGCTTCGCTCAGCCCTTTTCGGATGGCTTGCTCCATTTCTTCAGCAGGAATCTCAGGGAAGGTTTGCTTCATTGTTTCCATAAAGGCTTTTTCATTATCGAGCGCAACAAATGGACTGTACATCGGGATGCCTTTTTCTTCAAGCGCATCCACATTGACGCGAATCACTTCCGGATAGCCAGCCACAACAGGACAGTTAAAATTGTTTGTTGCTTCGCCAAATTCTGGTTTTTCGTAAACGACAGATGGATAAAAAATGGCATCTACTTTTTTGCGGACAAGATCCATCACATGCCCATGCGTCAACTTAGCCGGATAACAAACCGCTTCGGATGCAATTGTTTCAATGCCTTTTTCATATAAGTTCTTTGATGATTTCGAGGAAAGCACCACGCGGTACCCAAGCGCATCGAAAATAGTAAACCAAAGTGGATAATTCTCATAAATGTTAAGCGCTCGTGGAATTCCGATCGTCCCTCGCGTTGCTTCGCTTTTTTTGCACGCTTGATAGTCAAAGGTCCGCTTTAGCTTGTAGGCATATAAATTAGGTAAAAGATTTTTCACCGTTTCCACCCGTTCGCCTCGTTCGCAACGATTACCACTCACAAACGCCCGGTCATCCCCAAAACGCGTAATCGTCAGCTGACAGGTGTTGCTACAAAGATTACAACGCGACTGCGAAGTTTCCGCACGAAAATCACGCAATTTTTCAAGAACCAACATCTCTGTTACGGTTCCAGTTTCATAGTGTTCCTTAGCAATTAATGCGGCTCCATAAGCCCCCATCATTCCAGCAATGTCTGGTCGCACAACTTCGCGACCTGTTAAAAGTTCAAATGCGCGTAAAACGGCTTCATTATAAAAAGTCCCACCCTGTACGATCACTTTCTCGCCAATGTCTTTAGGGCTACGCAATTTAATGACTTTTTGAAGCGCATTTTTGACTACAGAATAAGCAAGCCCTGCCGAAAGATCTTCAAGACTCACGCCTTCTTTTTGAACTTGTTTTACTTTGGAATTCATGAAAACCGTGCAACGCGAACCTAGATCAACCGGTGCCGTTGCAGAAAGCGCCCGATTGGCGAACTCCTCAATCGGCAAATGAAGCGTCTTCGCAAAAGTCTCAAGAAACGAGCCGCAACCCGCCGAACAAGCTTCGTTTAGCATCAAGCTATCCAGTGCGCCGTTTTTGATTTTCATACATTTCATATCTTGCCCGCCGATGTCTAAAATAAAATCTACATCGGGAAGAAATTCTCGAGCAGCTCGGTAATGTGCCACAGTTTCAATTTCGCCAACATCTATTTTAAGTGCGGCTTTAATCAAAGATTCACCGTAACCTGTAATTCCTGATTGAACAATTCGCACCTGCTCAGGTAAAACTTCATATAGCTTACTCGTTTCATCAATAACAGACTGCAGCGGACTGCCATTGTTGCTTCCATAATAGGAATACAAGATTTCATTTTGGTGGCCCATTAAAATGAGTTTTGTTGTCGTTGAACCCGCATCAATACCTAAATATGCTTCTCCTTCATAGTCAGCTAAATTTGCTCGCGGGGCTTTCATTTGATTATGCTTAGCTCGAAAATCGGCTAATTCTTTTTCAGAATGAAATAGCGGCGGCAATGTCACAGTGTCTTTTTGGACAGAAGACAAGTCCATATCGGATAATTTTTCGATAAGGGCATCAAGACGAATCACCTTTTCTTTTTTACTGGAAAAAGCAGTGCCAAGCGCGATAAAATATTCCGCATGTTGCGGCGCAATAATATCTTCATCTTTCATTTTAAGAGTTTCAGTGAAGCGAAACCGCAATTGATCTAGAAAAGTTAACGGACCGCCAAGAAAAGCTACTTTGCCACGGATCGGTCTTCCACATGCAAGTCCACTAATAGTTTGTGTAACGACACTTTGAAGAATCGAAGCGGCAATATCTTCCTTTCTAGCACCTTCATTTAGAAGTGGCTGCACATCTGTTTTCGCGAATACGCCACAGCGTGAAGCAATCGGATAAATCGTTTGCGCTGATTTTGCCAGTTCATTAAGTCCCGTTGGATCTGTTTGTAAAAGTGTAGCAATTTGATCAATAAAAGCTCCAGTTCCTCCCGCGCAAGCATTGTTCATTCGCTGCTCAATGCCACCCGTAAAGTAAATGATTTTAGCATCTTCTCCGCCAAGCTCAATGACAACATCTGTTTCCGGGATCGCTTGTTCAACTGCTTCTGTGCAGGCAATCACTTCTTGCACAAAAGGCACATCCAAAAATTTTGAAATCGCTAATCCTGATGAGCCTGTGATTTGAAACGTCATTTCTTCTTCATTTACCTTTTTTCTTAAATCTTGCATAATTTCGAGCGTCACTTTTTTTATATCTGAATAGTGACGTCTGTAAGTTTGAAACAATATCCCCCCTTTTTCATTTAAAGCGACGGCTTTTGCTGTTGTCGATCCTACATCTAGCCCCACGTGAATCGTCATCTTTTTCATCCTTTCTCTTTCACTTTTACTTTCCATGTGTAGTTGTGAACTTAATAATGTGTTTCTTTTCACAAACAAGCGCTCGATAATGAGTGATTACTCACTCAAAACCATCCCGAAATTCCAGTAAATATAGACACACTCATTTTTACATTAATTAATTTATTTGTAAAGTGAAAACAAAGCGTATTAAAATTGACTTTTCTTGTATGAATGCTAAAATAGATACAGAAAAAATAGTGTATTGCTCGAAAATAATACACTACTTTAATAAGGAGAATTGATGAGGTGAACCATTTATGAAGCGCATTGATAAGATCTTTCATTACCTGAAAGAACACGGTTCTAACAGCAATATCGTTGAACTCGTGGAAAATGGAGAAGGTTTCACAGCTTCCCGCCTCTCAGATGAACTTCAAATTTTGCGTAACAATGTCAGCATGGAATTAAATGAGCTATGTCGCAGGGGGGAACTTGTTAAAATCAATAGCCGCCCCGTTCTTTACTATGACCGCGAAGCGCTTGAATATACACTAGGACGTAAGCTTAAAGACTCCGAACTCGTTTTTCATTCTACCGATGAGTTACTCATGCTTTTTTCTTCTGAAGAAAGCAAAAAAAGTCCCTTTGAGGATTTAATCGGGGCTGACGCAAGTCTTAAAACGCCAGTAGAGCAGGCTAAAGCAGCCATGCTTTATCCGCCGAATGGATTACATGCGCTAATACTTGGTCAAACTGGTGTTGGGAAGACCCTCTTTGCCAATTTAATGTATCGCTTTTCATGCCAAACGAAGCGATTAAGCGAAGAAGCTCCTTTTATTGTATTTAATTGCGCTGACTATTATAACAATCCGCAACTACTCATGTCCCATATTTTTGGACACATTAAAGGTGCTTTCACTGGAGCAGAGACAGAAAAGGAAGGTCTAGTTGAAAAAGCCAATGGCGGAATTCTGTTTCTCGATGAAATTCATCGTCTTCCTCCTGAAGGTCAAGAAATGATTTTTTATTTAATGGATACTGGGACCTTCAATAAATTAGGAGAAACGGAACGGAAACGCAAATCGGATGTCTTGATCGTCGGAGCCACTACCGAGGATCCTGAATCTTCTCTACTAAAAACATTTGTCCGCCGCATTCCGATCACGATCTCGCTTCCTTCTTTTGAAGAAAGAACCGCTCGTGAACGCGTTGAACTACTCACACATTTGTTATCCAATGAAGCACACCGCGTGAATAAACCGATTCGGATTGAAGATGAAGCCGCGAAAGCTTTAATTGGCAATACTGCTTATGGAAATATCGGTCAGCTGAAATCAAATGTACAACTCGTTTGTGCCCAAGGCTTTTTAAATAGCTTTAATCGAAATGATGAAATCGTCATCGACTTCAAAACCTTGCCAATCAACATTAAAGATGGTTTCTTCCACTTTAGTGGGCGACGCAAGGAACTTCAGGAAATATCCGAGCACCTTGAACCTTACACAACTATTTTCCCTGAACAAAGTCGCACTTTTATCACAAGCGATGAATACGAACCTAATTTCAACCTTTACAAAATTATTGAAGATAAAGCTTCGATTTTGATGGATCAAGGCGTAGAAAGTGAAGATATTAAGAAATTTATCACGATGGATATTGACGTCCATTTGAATAGCTTTTATAACAAATTCAAAAACACCATTCAAACACGTGAAAACATATTAAAAATCGTCAACGAAGACATTTTAAACTTTGCAGAAGAAGTACGAGATCGCGTTGAGCGTCACCTTGGTAAAAAACTCAACGACCGCTTTGCACTGGCGTTTTCACTCCATTTAACTTCCTTCATTAAACGAGTGGAAAGTAACAAACCGCTAAAATATACGAACATCGAAAACGTTGTTGAAGATAAACCCGAAGCTTATCACATTTCCCGTGAAATTAAAGACGAGATCGAAGCCGTTTTTCATATCCGCGTCCCGAATATGGAAGTGCTCTATTTGACGCTGTTGATCAGTTCCTTACTTAAAGATCAAGAAAACTCGCGTGTTGCTGTGTTGGTAGCCGCTCATGGGAACAATACCGCTACAAGCATGGTAAATGTAGCCAAGAAACTACTTGGGGAAGGGCTTGTTGAAGGAATTGATATGCCACTTGATGAAAGTCCGAAAATCACACTCGATAAATTGACTGAACGAGCAAAAGAACTAGATATGGGCTGCGGCGTATTACTTCTTGTCGATATGGGCTCACTGACCGGCTTTGCACAAGTCATTACCGAACGAACCGGGATTGATGTCCGGTCGATTGACATGGTTTCAACAGCAACTGTCATTGAAGCGGTGCGCAAATCCAACATCCTAGATACCGATCTAAGCGATATTTATGACGCACTGAAAGACTTCCGTGGTTACGGCGGTTACGCTTCTTCTGATAATGACTTGCTCGATACAGATGCAAAACCACACGCGATTGCCACGATTTGTGCAACCGGCGAAGGAACGGCTGAAAAATTACAAGGTTTCATTGAAAATATTTTAGAAACGATTACAACCGAACCGATTCGCGTAGTTCCAATTGGCGTCCACGAAAGCGAAAATAAAATGAAAATCCTGATGGAAGAGTACGATGTCTTGATGGCTGTCGGGATTGAAAAACCCAATGTTCCCGTCCCGTTCATTCCACTTGAAAAACTGTTTGCAAGCGACGGCGAAGAACAACTCGTGAACCTCATTAAAGGGCGGAACGTTTTTGTCAAGAAAAGCGAGACAGGCAGAATCGCCAAGGAAGTCGTTGAAGACAGCCTAGGTGAATTCTTGACCTATTTAAATCCCAAAAAGACAATCGATATCTTGAATACCTTCTTAAAAGTCTTGGAAGAAAATACCGCTCCTATCTTAAACAATGCTTTCAAAATCAATTTGCTCATCCATGTTGGCTGCGCGCTTGAACGCATGGTTGTAAATGATGGTCTCATTTACCGCGAAGACCGTTCAAATTTCGATCCAGCTGTACTGGATGCGCTAAATAAAGCCAATGAAGCTGTTTCAAAACGACTTAATTTATGTTTAACGGAGGATGAACTTTACTACGTTCACGACATCATCCAAACGATGCCCGCGCATTCTGTGTAAATAGCCCTCCTCTTTGAGGGCTATTTTTGCGCAATAAAATGACAAAGTTTCCGAAGAGTGTTGATTTATCATGCAGAAATCCCTATAATTCAAGAGATACTGCTTTTTCTTGCCAGCTGCTTTAAAAATGATGACTGATAGCGAAAAATAAGGAGGACGATCTACCAATGGATATCCGTCTAGCTAGAATCGACGACCGCTTAATTCATGGCCAAGTAGCCACCGTTTGGACTAAAGAAACAAAAGCTAAGCGAATTATCGTAATAAATGATGCGGTTTCAAGAGATGAATTTAGAAAAACTTTGCTCATTCAAGCCGCTCCACCTGCCGTAAAAGTAAACGTGATTGATGTTGCTAAAGCGATTCGTGTTTACCAAAACCCGCAATATGCAACAACTCCTGTCTTACTGCTGTTTACCAACCCAATGGATGTATTGACGCTTGTTAAGTCGGGCGTTGCCATCTTATCTGTTAATATCGGCGGAATGGCTTTTCGAGCTGGGAAAAATCAAATTACAAACGCTGTGTCAGTCGATGAAACGGATAAAATGGCCTTTCGTGAGCTCCATAAACGCGGGATCGAACTTGAAATCCGCAAAGTCGCATCCGATAGCAAAGTTAAACTGATGCCGCTTCTCGATAAGTAGTGGCTGGCAATTCAAAGAATAAGCTTTTCTTTTAAGAGTTTCATCAGATATGCTACAATAAAGTACAACTGATCAATTCAGTAAATTGTGATAGAATGTGAGTGAAAAAATGATGGAATGGACAGCAACCAATATCTTTCTTTTAATTTTTGTGATTGGAACGGTTCTCTTTTTGCTTTACGATTTAATCGTATTAGCTTTTTGGAAAGGGTCTACCAAGTTAAAAGTAGCACTTCGTTCGCGAGGGCGGTTCGATGGGTACATATTCTTCGGTTTGCTCGTTCTACTTTTCGCATTAAATATTTCACGCAACGGTTCCATGTCAACAACCGTGTTACTCGGAATTCTCAGTGTTTTATTTTTCTATATTGCACTTTTCCGCAAACCGCATGCACTTTTTAAAGCAGACGGCTTCTTCTATACTTTTATTTTCTTTCCATATGCGCAAATTGAACGAATTAATTTATCCGAAGACGGCATCCTCGTGATTGAAACTGGGCGCTCTCGCTTAATGCTTCGTCCACGATCAGAAGCTGACTTAGATAAAATGATGAAAACCATTGCCGAATACAAATAAAAAGACGACAAGGTTGCTCTTTTAGGCAACCTTGTCGTCTTTTTTATATACCAACACTTGTTATTTTAATTTCAGGAACAAATAAGTCAATGAATTTCCCGTGCAGCTGATCAATTTGCACATCAAATTTTGAATCGAAACAAATGATGCTTTCTTCCAGCCGCAAAACAGCAAAACCGTCTTCTTCGTAATCTTCAAGTATACCTACGATATGAACGTAGTCATCTTGATCTCTTTCTAAAAGACATTGCTTTTCTTCACTTTCATCTACATCATCAAACGTAATCAATTTCGGAATACTAACTTCGACTGCATATTTTCGCCCGGGATCCGGCTCTTCGTCGTCGTCCCAAGTTGCAATACATTCCCCAAAGTCACTCGTAAAAACAATTCGAGAATCCTGAATCTTGTCTTGAACCTTTATCTCCAATTATCGTTTCCTCCTGTATCTCAAGTTCGAAACTATTATAACACGGTTCCTACAGATCAAGCTAATTTTTATTCATAATCGCAAGAATATCTTGCGTATATTGATAGTCTGATTTGGCTTTCGTTCGAGCATTTGAAAGTAAAATAACAAATTTTTTCCGATCTTTCGTGAACGCATTTCCAGCCTCATAACCTGCTAGGACTCCGTGAGCTATATAGTGATTGCCTAAATCATAGAAACCAAATCCATATTTTCCTGGCCCCTTCTTAAGCATTCTTGCTACACTTTCTTTTCCAACTAGCTTCCCACCCAAAAGAGCATCGTCAAACTTTTTGATATCTTGAGTTGCCATATAAATATCCCCTGCACCAAAAAGCTGTGATAAATCTTGGCGTACCGGCGCATTAATGATTTTGCCATTTTCGCGCAGATAACTTTCCGTGTGCATAAAATTCGTATTATAAGTCGTGTAGAATCCCGCACCACTCATCCCAGCAGGAACGAAAATATGCTGCTCCATGTAATTTTCAAATTCCACGCCAGAAATCGTTTGAATCAAATAAGCGATGACCGAATAATTATCATCCGCATACTGCCATTTACCTGGTTGCGTCTCGATTCCCGCTTTTTCGATTTCACGAATAATCCGGTATGGCGTGATAGGGTTATTTCCTTCATGCCGCGGCTTCATCCCAGTCGTATGCCCGAGAAAATTCACAATTTTAATTTTTTGGCCGTTTGGAAAGCTTGGAATGTATTTCGCGATCGGATCATCCAAGCGAACAAGACCTCGTTCAACAAGTTGCATGAATGCTGTTGCTACCATTGCTTTTTGCATCGAACCAATGTAATACACACTCGAAGTTGTATTTTTACGACCACTTGCCAAATCAGAATAGCCGTATCCTTTTTCTAAAACAAATTTCCCTTTATCTTCAATATAAACTGAACCAACAAACCCGCTTTTTTTCAAATATTCATCTATGGCTTTTTCAGGCACCTCGTTTGCTTTTACCGGATTATTTGGCTTAAGCGGGGCTTTTGCATTTGTTTTAGCTGAATCTGAAGTCGTAGTAGATTTCGATGATTCGTCATTTTTGGCCTCATGTGAAGTAATAAATAGTGAAGCCACCGAGCCAATGCCGATTCCTAACAATAAAATAAAAACCAAGCTCCAATAAAACCGTTGTTTTTGTTTTTTTCCTTGTGTCTTTTTTAAGCGAGATTGCGTCACGAATTTTCTCTCCTTCTGTAAATAAATCAGTCCCCCACTCAAATAAATCTAAAAAGGAGCAAAACTATGCCTTTCATAGCTTGCCCCCATCATTTTAAGTTTATTGCACTACTTCAAACCTCACCAAGTAGCTTCGAAATGGCACCCAACCACTTCTTTTGTCGATTAACCACAAACTGATAAACCGTACCGTCATTCAGTTCGACTTCAATCAAATTAGCCAAGACCTCTAGTCCAAAAAACTTTGTCTTTTTCCCAGAAATTCGGGCTATCTCTTCTAACTTTATCTCTATTTTGTCGTCGAATGCTTCGTTAGGCTGATGAATAATGCTCTCCGAAGTCAAGTACAGCTTTCCCGGTGCTGCCCTTGATTCCGTTTTGACATTAGCAAGACCTTTATAAAGAACCTCACGCTCTGCCACGACTCATCCACCTTCTTTCACTCGTCGTGATTTTATTTTACCAGATCGAAGCAAAAGAAGCACTATTAAAATGCTTTAAAAATACTTTTTTTCTTCTTGCCACCTTCTGGAACAAAAAGATTCAAATGGCTCGGAAAAACTTTAATTTCAACCGGCAAGGCAGGACCAGGGTCCCCATCGACATTAACTGATAGATCCTCACCAGACGCATCAATTTTAAGATGCTTCGTTTGAACATATTCCACACCATCACTATTTTTCAGAGTACCTTTAACCAGTTGAGGAAGCATGCCAGCAGCATCAAATAATCCTAATTTCGTAAGAACGAAGACATGCAACAAGCCATCATCAATTTCAGCATCTGGTGCCCAGTTCTCCATTCCTCCAACAGAATTAGTCAGCCCCGCAACAACAAGTGCCGCATCTCCGTCAAAATGTCCCTCATCATAATCAAGCTTAAATTGCAATAGTTCATGACGATTAAACGCCTTAAGCCCTTCCACAAAATAAGCAATCGAACCAAATTTTGTTTTTTGTTCCACGCTCACCTGATCGACTGCTTGTGCAATCATCCCAACAGCAAGTACATTCATAAAGAAATGATCTTCAATTTTCCCAACGTCCATCGGTTTAAGAACAGCCGTTTCAAGCATCTTAATAGCTTTTTTCGGCTTAAGCGGGATTCCTGTCGATCGAGCTAAATCATTCACCGTTCCGAGCGGGATAAAGCCAAAAGCTGGACGGTTTTCATGAATCGAAAGTCCATTAATCACTTCATTAAGCGTTCCATCTCCGCCCATCGCAATAACCGCATCCAAATTTTGTTTAGCTGCAAGCGAAGCAAAATCCGTTGCATCGCCGCCTTTTTCCGTGCGCTTCACTTCTACTTCATCAAATCGTTTTAACAAAGTCTTTTCTGCTTTATCCACATAGCCTTCCGCTTTTTCTTTTCCAGAAGATGGATTTACAATAAGCATTGCTTTCGTCATCTCTTTCACTTCCTTTAGTTGCAATTCGTCTTTATTATACATGCTAGTAGCGCGGAAAAACAACTCTGGATAAACGCTTTAACTTGAATATTTTTCATACGCGCGCTACATTGAAATTAGATAAATTTAAAGGAGGAATACCATGACTGCATTTCGCGCTTTATTTGTAGATCAAAAAAGTCCTGAAGAAACAAGCCTTGAAATCAAATCCATTCAACTCGATGACTTACCTGAGGGCGACGTAACAATCCGCGTTCACTATTCGAGCATTAATTACAAAGACGGACTAGCCACGCTCGCAAACGGAAATATCGTCAAAAATTATCCTTTCATCCCGGGAATTGATGCTGCAGGCGTTGTCATCGCCTCAAGCGACTCCAATTTTAAAGAAGGCGATCCCGTCATTGTCACAAGCTACGAACTCGGCGTAAGTCACTTCGGTGGCTATAGCGAGTATATCCGCGTACCAAGCAAATGGGTCGTGCCACTTCCAGACGGACTCACGTTACGCGAAGCCATGATTTACGGAACAGCCGGATTTACAGCAGCCATGAGCGTCTTAGCGCTTCAAGATCACGGTGCAAACCCACAAGATGGAAAAGTGGCCGTAAGCGGGGCAACAGGTGGCGTAGGAAGCATCGCAACCGCTATTCTCTCCAAATTAGGCTTTTCAGTCGTTGCTTCTAGCGGGAAACAAGGGAGCGTTGACTATCTCGCAAAGCTCGGAGCAGATGAAATCGTATCTCGAGAAGCCTTCCAGCCAGAAAAGTTGCGTCCACTTGATAAAGAACAGTTTGCCCATGCAATTGATTGCGTCGGCGGAAAGCCCCTTAGCTACTTGTTAAGCACAACTAAGTACGGCGGAAGCGTAACCACGTGTGGCATGTCAGCCGGATACCAATTAAATTCAACCGTCTACCCGTTCATTTTGCGCGGCATCCACTTGCTCGGGATTGATTCCGTTTACTGCCCTTACGCACGCCGAAAAGAAGTCTGGCATCACATCGCAACGGACTTCAAACTAGATTCCCTTGATGCCATTACAACTGAAATCACTCTTCAAGATCTTCCAGAAGCACTTGAAAAAAATGTCCAAGGTGGCATTTTAGGTCGCTACCTCGTCAGACTCATTTAATCTCCATCAAAAAACCGAGATCCGAAAAAGGATCTCGGTTTTTACCGATAAGCCGACAAAATTTGCCGTTCTGTAATTTGATCGACAGCTTCAAGTGCTGTAAAGTAGTTTCCCTTCCTAATGGAAAACAAAATTTGATCGACACTTTTCACAAAGTCCTTCCCAGATTGTTCAATAATCGAAAAAACTTCCGCCGTCCCAAACTGCTCAATTTTTGCAGAAAAGTCCTCTACAATTTCCAAGTAGCAATCATTTTTTAAATAAAAAACAAATTCGAGCAAAACCGATTTACCATAATAAAAGTAAGCTCTTTCCTTCTTACTTTCGAGTGCCCAGTTCAGTTCCAATCGTTTTTCTTCAAATCGCTTATAATTAAGCGGTAATTTTTTCACTTCAATACGACGAATCGCATGCTTTAAAAATAAGCCTAGCATATCGAGCATTTCAATATAATTATCTTTCGTCAGTCGACTATCCGCAACAATAGCCCCACGATACTCCGTGTTTTTAACAAAGCCATCCACTGCAAGCATCGAAATCGCCTTTCGAACTGGCGTCCGACTAATATTCATTTCCTTTGAAATCTTCGTTTCAATCAACCGCTCTCCCGGCTGATAAAAACCATTTTGAATTCGTCCCTTTAACTCCCGGTAACACATCGTTTCCATTGTTTCTCTTCGTTTGTTTTCCATCTCCAAGCTCCTTCTTTCTCTCTTTACCTGACTAAAACAAATTTATAAAAAGGATTTTGAATCAATAATTTCCTGCAAAAACGGGTTTGCCTCTACCTTTTTTTCGACCATCCGAAAAGGATTGTAATCCGTGTTCTCCCTAGCACGAAGTACAGTTTGAATGTAAACAATCGTTTGTATCATCTGCTCCGCTTGCCGCATATCCCTTCCAAAAAGATAGCGTAGCGCCTTTTCAAACCAAAGCACCAGATAGAAAAGCAAAACCGCTGCGAGTAGAATAACCAGTACAGCTAACAGCCGATTCCAGCTCTTATCCAGTTCAAACAAAAAGCTACCGCCATAGATCGCTAAAAACACTGCGATAAAAATCTTAAAAATAAGACCGACCATGCTTTTTTTCTTATTTGCAGTTCCCGTCTTAGCTTCCGAGCGAATAAACGAAATAAGTTCAGCAAGCTCAGCACGCGTTTCAAACCCATTTTTTTCCAGGTACCCGTAAAAAAGATAATCCTTCATTTTTTGCAATTCCTTAAAGCTTCTCAGTTGAAATTTAACACGAATCAATCGTTTTGCCCGCAAGTGAATCAACAAATAAAAAAAGAGAACTGCAAGAATGGCATCCAACAAAAGTACAACCCAAACCACTCCAGAGCTAAAAAAGTAAAAAACGGCGACTGTTCCCAACAAGAGCACCATTAAAAGAACGAAGTAACTCGCCCAAAAGCCCTTCATAAAGCTAAACACTAGATTCCAATTTCCAAGTTTTTTATGATAAAATGCTAATAACTTTGTTAATCCCACCGCTTACACTCTTTTCTAATTTCAACTACCTTCAGTTTAACATGGAACAGCAAGCGAGAAAAGAAGTAAACAAAAAAACACCCCATATGTCGTACATAAATGTACAACACACGGAGTGTTTTTCTATCCCCATCAATGTGAATCCACAGAAAGAACTTTTCCAGTTTTCGCATTAATTCGAACTTCACTATCATCAGAACCAGTTTCTACCGATACATCATAAACTGTATCCTGATAAGAACGATCTAGCTCTATAGAAGAAACCGGTCCTTCTACCTCAGCAACCGCTTTTTTCATTGCGTCACTTTCCGAAATCAAGCCATTCAAGTCTAGTTTTTCTTGATCTAATTCTTGCTTGTCTTCGCTATCCACAGCTTCTTTGTAATCCTCTAACACTTCTTTTGATTCGGCATCCAGTTTAAGTTTATACTCATTTTGGTCATCCATGCCTTCCACCGAATAAAGGATCCGGCCACTATCCGCTTCAAGTTCCACAGAAGTAATCGCAGCCGCTTTCCCATATTTATCTTCAAATTGCTTGATCACATCTTGAAACGATAGACTTAGTTTCTTTCCATTTAAATCATAAGAAGCATTCTTGTTTGTTGAACTCTTTTGCTCTGATTTTGTCCCATTTGAACTCATCTCATGTTTACTATGATCTTCATCATTTCCGCAAGCTCCTAATAAGGCTAAAGCCACTACAGGAGCCGCTAAAATCCCCCACTTCTTCATCGTATCCCCCCAAAATTTTCGAGTCACTTACATTAATAGTATACAAAACCAGTCCCCTTTTTTCCATCCGTTTTGCGCCCCATTTAAATCTAAGTCTACAGCCCTAAATAAATCGGCAAATTCTCTACTTTTTTAGGAAACTTTCCATTTAAATTTTTTAAAACGCTCTTGATCGACTGGACTCAGCTCCACCTCGACCTTCGTCCCTTCGTTTAAATATTCCTCCGAAAGAACATTCGCCTCATCATTCAAATAAGCCACAATTTGCCCCTCATCAAAAGGAATTAACAGCGTCATCTTTTTATACCCCGTAAAAATCCGCCTTTTCACCGTTTCCGCAAGCTCAGCAAGACTCGCCTCATCACGTGCCGAATAAATGAACGTATCTCCCGCAAGAACCGGATAGTTTTCCTCCGCTATTTTATCCGCCTTGTTGTATGCAAACAACACCGGAACACCCTCAACGCCGACCTCTTTAAGCGTCCGTTCCGTTGTTTCAATCATCGCCTGATAATTCGGATCCGAATAATCGACAACATGAATCAACAAATCCGCATCCCTCGCTTCTTCAAGCGTTGAACGGAAGGCCTTCACTAAGTGCGTTGGCAATTTGCTGACAAAACCAACCGTATCTGTTAATAAGAAACGTTTATGATCGGGTAATACAATTTCGCGGACACTCGTTTCAAGCGTCGCAAACAACATATCTTCTTCAAAAACTTGTTTGTGTTCACTATTACTGAACCGTGCCACAAGTCCGTTCATCGTAGTCGATTTTCCAGCATTCGTATAACCAACTAATGAAACGACTGGAATTTCATTTTTCTTGCGCTTTCTACGTCTTGTTTCCCGCTCAGCAACAATTGCATCAAGTTCCTTCGTTAACCTGCTGATGCGGTCTTTAATAATCCGACGATCTTGCTCCAGTTTCTTTTCCCCAGAACCACGATTATGAAGACCCGAACCGCCGCCTTGTTGGTCTAACGATTCCCCTTCTCCAATCATTCGCGGCAATTCATATTTCAGCATCGCAATTTCCACTTGTAGTTGCGCTTCACGCGTTTTTGCACGCTCCGCAAAAATCGAAAGAATGAGCGCCGTTCGGTCAATAATCTGAAGCCCCGTTGCATCTTCCAAATTCCGAATTTGCGAACCTGTTAGCTCATCATTCAGCACTAACGCATTTGCTTCTTGCATCTCGCCAAGCTGCTTTAACTCTTCAAGCTTTCCTTTTCCAACATATGTTGCTTTATGCGCACTATCCAAGTTCTGTCTTACTTCATCTACAACTTGATAGTGATTTGCTTCTGCCAAGTTGTAAAGCTCAAGCATTGTATATTCAAAATCCTTATCTGATCCACTTACACCAACTAAAATAACTTTTTTATTCATAAAAAATGACCTCCTGAAAAATTTTTTCAGTGCGGCCAGGACGTTCCCCTATATCTCCTTAAAAGAAGGCACAAAAAAGAAGAGTCGAAATCGTCTCTCCCTAAAATCACTTGTTCAGTTCATTTCCGAATAGGGTCACAAAATGTGATAGACTGGTCCCGTTCCATGCCAAAATAAACCTGGCACTCCGCACTATTCAATTAGCGGTTAAAACTCATTTTGGAACGAAATTTGTACAGCCACATAATTTGCAAACCCTCCTAACCTTTTAGATAGCATCATTCTAACATGGGCAGTCTAAAAAAACAAGGCGCCCAGAAATCAATCTGGACGCCTAATCGTATAACGCTCGCCAAGCCTAGCATAATCATTTCCACTCAAACGTGAAACTACATCCAAAAATTCCGGCAAAATATATTCTTGCTCTTCGTCAAATACATCGCTTGAAAAATCATAATGCACAATCCTCGCAAGCAGTAAATCCGCCGTCACAAGACCAGCATCATTTTGAATCGCAATATTCCTTTCAAGCGTGGCGCGAAGTTTAATCTTTGCTTCCTTGATTTCCGGCGTAGCAAATCCCTCTACCCGTTCAAGATGAAGCGACGTCCGCTCTAGTTCGCTTTCATCCGGCTTTAGACGTGCCGCCGTTTCATTCATTTCTGCCACAAAAGACTCACTAACGATATGAATCATGAGCTCCCCTTTTTGCTTGGCATTTCGCGCCGTATCTTTTTCTACACCATCCGCCCGCTGCACCGCTATTGAGACAAGCGGTGGATCGCTCGAAACCACACTAAAAAAACTGAATGGAGCCGCATTGACCGTTTTTCCGTCTTCTGAAAGTGTCGTAACAAAATCAATCGATCGCGGAATAATAGATCCACTCAAGAACTTATAGTTTTGCTTGGGCGAAATTTTATCCGCATCAAATTGCATGTTGCTCACCACTTAGCTTTTTGTACCAGTCACGTGCGCCTTCTAATTCCGGCATAGTCAACTGGTGACCCGAAACCGTCCACACCGTTTCAACGAGCGCTCCCCGCTGTTTTAGTTCTTGCAAAAGCGCCTCAGAAGCTGCTTGCGTTACTAGAGGATCATTCATTCCCGCCGTTAAAAATACACGGCGATGCGCAAGATCAAAAGTTGCCGGATCATTCCCAGCAGGCATAGCATGGAACAAAATTCCATAATGAAAGCCATCTTCTTCCTGCAAAAGCGCATTGGCTGCAATATTGGCGCCATTCGAATAACCAAGTGCCACAAAATCGTGAAAGTCTAATCCATATTCTTCAGCAAGTCGCTTCGTTTCCCTAAGCAAATCCTTCGTTTTTCCTGCCAAATCCTCTAAATCCAGAGAACCATCCGCAAATCGCTTGAAAAATCGATTCGCGCCATTTTCCGAAACGTCTCCCCGGAGCGAAAGAATAGGAGCATCTGGCGCGACAAACCGTGCTACATCAACTAACGAATGCTCATCGCCGCCTGTCCCGTGCAATAATAAAACTGGTGGTGCGTTCGTTTTCCCTGGAATAAAAAGATGTTCCATCTCGAAAATCAGCTCCTTTTCGTATCAAGTGGGCGCACATACGCCTCAATTTCATCGCGTTTTGGTTCCAAAAATGGTGGCAAACTCAATTTTTCGCCCAGCGTTTCATAAGGTTCATCGCCCATAAAGCCAGGACCATCCGTTGCAAATTCAAACAAAATTTGACGACTTGCTGGCATATAAAGCGATTCGAAATAGTAGCGATCCACAAAGCCACTATTAGGGGCTTGAAACGAATTGATGCGCTCAATCCATTTGAGCAATTCCTCGTGATCTGCCACACGGAAAGCAACATGGTGAACCCCACCGTAACCTTGCATTGCAGGCGGTAAATCCGTTCTTTCTTCCACCAATACAGAAGCCCCATTTCCACCTTCACCTACTTCATAAAGATGTAAACCATTTTCTTCTTTCACATAACTAAATCCAAGCACAGCCTTTAAAACTGCATCCATGTTTTCAAGAGATGTCACAGTAAGTTTTACAGGACCCAAGCCATAAATCGCATATTCAAGTGGAACAGGTCCATTTTGCCATGCTGTCCCAGGAGCCACACCATTATCCGTTTGATCCGAAATCAGCTGCATTTTTTGCGCATCAAAATCTTCAAAGGTCAACACTTTTCTTCCAAAAATCGTTTCAATTTCCCCGTGCGTAACCTCTAACTTATGAAAACGTTCCTTCCAATATTCAAGCGCCGCATCACTTGGAACACGAAACGAAGTAAGCGAAATACTATCCGTTCCAGCGCGACCTTTTGGTAAATTAGGAAAATCAAAAAACGTCATATCCGTCCCTGCATTCCCTGCATCATCCGCAAAAAACAAATGATACGTCGCAATATCATCTTGGTTAACCGTCTTTTTCACAAGACGCATCCCCAGTATATTTGTAAAGAAATCATAATTTTTTTCCGCGCTGCTTGTCATCGCAGTCACATGGTGAATTCCTCGTAAATCTTTTAACATTTAAAACCCTCCAAAATAAGATTCAATTTCTGCACGTTTCACTTCTAGAAACGGCGGCAAACTAAGACTAGACCCTAAACCTTCCAAATTTTCATCAAGCGTGAAACCCGGCTCAAGACTAGCAAATTCAATCCGTCCACCACCAGGATCCCGCAAATAAAGACTCTTAAAATAACCACGATCCGCTAGCTCTTCCACAATGAAGCCACGATCCTTAGCCCAAGCATGCAGCTCATCAACCTCCTGTTTCGACCGAAGTGCGTAAGCAAGGTGATCAATTGCGCCACGACCAAACCGTGTTTTTTCAGCAAGAAAATTCGGTATCACTTGGGTAAAATTACCCGCCACATCATTCGACAGGCGCCCTGCTTCCCCTTGAAAACCAATCTCCTTAAGCCAGCTTTCCGTCTCCAAGGGAACATTCGTACAAATCTCCACTTGGACAATCCGAATAATTTGCTTTTCTCGGCTAATCTCGCTATGCCGAGTCGCTAAACTCTGCTCAATCACTTCTGGAATTTCCATAAGGCGCAATTTCATCCCATCAGGATCTTCGAATAAAATCCCCGTCGCATCACGCTTAAACAAACAGCCATAACGATCAAGTCGCCTTTCCCAAAAAGCCAGACTGCCATCAGGAACGCCTAACGAAACCCTGCCAAAATAATGAGAGCCCTCGTAGGTATGACCGATTCGCGGAATTTCAAAAAACGTTAAAACCGTTCCAGGCGTTCCTGCATAATCCCCATAAAACAAGTGCCGCATCTTTAAATTCGTTTGATTGACCGTATTTTTCACTAATCGGTAGCCCAAAATATCTTGATAAAAATGATGCGTCGTCTCAAAATCCTTGATAAATGAAGAAATATGATGGATTCCTTGTATCATGATGTTCCCCTCCTCGTAAAATATATTTTAGAAAGATAAATGATCTTCCCTAAATGTTTCATTTCTTTTCCTTACGGAATAA
>NZ_JAATJW010000028.1 GCF_011800755.1 Listeria valentina | reverse complement strand
AACACGGTAGTTAAGCTTCTCCGCGCCGATGGTAGTTGGGGGCTTCCCCCTGTGAGAGTAGGTCGCCGCCGGGCAAGGTTCATTTGGAGGTTTAGCTCAGCTGGGAGAGCATCTGCCTTACAAGCAGAGGGTCAGCGGTTCGATCCCGTTAACCTCCACCATATTATCGTCGCGGGGTGGAGCAGTCTGGTAGCTCGTCGGGCTCATAACCCGAAGGTCGCAGGTTCAAATCCTGTCCCCGCAATCGTGGTTCCGTGGTGTAGGGGTTAACATGCCTGCCTGTCACGCAGGAGATCGCGGGTTCAAATCCCGTCGGAACCGCCATTTGGCTTGGTAGCTCAGTTGGTAGAGCACTTGATTGAAGCTCAAGGTGTCGGCAGTTCGATTCTGTCCCAAGCCACTTTTAAACTTTTGCCCATGGCGGGTGTGGCGAAGTGGTTAACGCATCGGATTGTGGTTCCGACATTCGTGGGTTCGATTCCCATCATCCGCCCTCGTTACATTAATTTCATATGCGGGTGTAGTTTAGTGGTAAAACCACAGCCTTCCAAGCTGTTATCGGGAGTTCGATTCTCCTCACCCGCTCTTTTACTAGGGGCCTATAGCTCAGCTGGTTAGAGCGCACGCCTGATAAGCGTGAGGTCGGTGGTTCGAGTCCACTTAGGCCCACTTGATTCCACAGTAGCTCAGTGGTAGAGCAATCGGCTGTTAACCGATCGGTCGTAGGTTCGAGTCCTACCTGTGGAGTTCCTTTTAAAATAGGATTTATAATAATAATGGAGAAGTACTCAAGTGGCTGAAGAGGCGCCCCTGCTAAGGGTGTAGGTCGCTCGCGCGGCGCGAGGGTTCAAATCCCTCCTTCTCCGCCAGTTTAGGCCCGTTGGTCAAGCGGTTAAGACACCGCCCTTTCACGGCGGTAACACGGGTTCGAATCCCGTACGGGTCATTTTAAAGACAATGCTTAGGTTCCTAGGCATTGTTTTTCTTTTAGTTAAAAAAGGAGGGGGTTTCTTTGCAAAATAAGAGAAAAGAGTTTTGGATTTTAACGGTTATTGTGGCTATTTCTGGTCTTTCACAAGGACTACTTTTACCGTTAATTTCGATTATTTTTGAAGAGAAAGGGATTAGTTCTGGAATCAATGGCTTCCATGCTACGGGAATTTACATCGGCGTTCTTTTGATTTCTCCGTTCATTGAGGCCCCACTACATAAATATGGATTTAAGCCAATTATTTTAATGGGTGGTTTTTTGGTTGCTATAGCATTATTGCTATTTCCTGTTTGGTTTAATTTATTCTTCTGGTTTTTCTTACGCTTAGTTATTGGTATAGGGGATCATATGTTACATTTTTCTTCGCAAACTTGGATTGGTGCAATGACGGAACCGCAAAAGCGTGGAAGGAATATGGCTGTTTATGGGTTGTTTTTCTCGCTTGGATTTGCGGTTGGACCACAATTGGTTAATTTAACGCATATTAGCCCTAATTTTCCTTTTTATGCTTCAGGCGTGCTTGTATTGATTGCTTGGTCGTTAATTTGGTTTATTCGGAATGAATTTATTTCGGAAGGTGAGGAAATACGGCAGATTTCTTTTTTTGCAAGTATGAAACGTTTTTCTACAGTGCTTAAATTTGCATGGGTAGCAATGATTCCGCCATTTCTATATGGCGTTCTTGAAACCGGTTTAAATGCGACATTTCCGATTGTGGGTTTGCGAGATAACATGGATACGTTTTTAATCACAACCATTATTTCATCTTTTTCTGTTGGGACCATTTTGTTTCAAGTCCCAATTGGAATTTTTAGTGACAAAATGGGACGTGGCAAGGTGCTACCGATTTTTACTTTTTTAGGAAGCCTAGTCTTTTTATCACTTGCTTTTATCTCGACAAATTGGCTTTTTATTGTGATTTTCTTTGTTCTCGGGATTCTTGTCGGGTCGCTTTACTCGCTCGGGCTTTCCTATATGACCGATTTGACACCTGTCGAACTTCTTCCTGCAGGAAACATATTAGTTGGGATGTGCTTCAGTATGGGGAGTATCCTCGGCCCAAGTATAACGGGGGCGCTTATTGGGATGCTTGGTTCGGTGAGCTTTTATTATGTGATTGCGATTTTGCTCGCACTTGGATCATTTGGCTTATTTACACAACGAAAAAATATGGCATGAAAAAGCAGTTGGCTTTGTTTCATAAAACAAAGCCAACTGCTTTTTTTGATTTACATAAATAGATTTTTTTGAAGTAAACTGAGTAAATATGCAATGGCAAGCAGTAATCCAAAGAAAGTGATGGCCTTGGATGTTGCTTTCATGGCTGGCATCATCGAGAGTGGCTCGCTTTTACCAATGTAGCCTCGAACGGCTCGGATGGCTTCTCTTGCACTAAGTAGGATGATTAAAGTCCAGTAAGGTGCGTCCATCCAAATGATAAGTGAGAGCTCGAAGACATAAGCGAATAAAAAGGCTAAGCCAAACAGCAAGGTTCCTGCCTTACGTCCTAAAAGAATTGCCAAGGTGAGGCGTCCGCTTTTTTTGTCGGGAACAAGGTCTCGTAAACTATTAGCGAGAAGCAAGTTACCAACGAGCACCATTACCGGTATGGAAATATAAACGATTTCTTTTCCGATAAACTCAGCTTGAATATAGAAGGAAATAAAGGTAATGATTCCTCCCATGAAAAAGCCTGCCATGATTTCACCAAAGGGTGTGTAGGCGATCGGGTAGGGGCCACCAGTATACAGGTAACCAACAAGCATGCAAATGGCGCCAAGTAAGCCAACATACCAGTTTAGCTCGATGGATAAATATATCCCGCCTAATATGGAAAGAATGTAAAGGAAGATCGCTAGGAATAAAATGAATCCTGGGCGCATGCCATTTCTGACGATAGCTCCTCCATTTCCAACTGAATGCTCGTCATCGTGTCCTTTTTTATAGTCATAGTATTCGTTAAATAAATTGGCGGAAGTTTGAATGAAAAAACAGGCAATCAGCATGACAATGAAACGTAAGAAATGAAAATTTGTATAGCTCATTGCAACGGATGTGCCTAGAAAGACGGGAACAAAAGAGGCAACTAAAGTATGTGGACGAAGTAGCCGCCACCATTTTTTGAATCCGGATTCCTTTTCAAGAACTTGTTTTTCATAAGTTGCCATTTTTTTTCGCTCCTTTTTTAAACGGTCTTTCTTCATTTTAGGGAAATAATCGTGTTTCGTCAATCCTTAAGAAAGAAAGCGAAAATTAGGCAGGAAGGCCTCACTTTTGATATAATAGAAGAAGTGTAGTAAAGGAGAGATGAGAAATGGGAATCACATTACCTCTTGCTTTATTTGAACAAGCAAAACGTCATGCGACAAAGGACGAACCAGCACTTCTTAGTTATGTTCATGAATTTACGTCTGATGTTTCACCGCTTGTTTTATATCAGAAAGCAAAAGATGCTTTTTCTGGAGAACGATTTTTTTGGCAAAATCCTGAAAAAACTCTTACACTGGCAGGTTTTGGTGTAACTGAACAATTTTTAGCTCAAGATAAACAAAAAGATGCATATGTGGGTCTTGAAGATAGAATTCGTGCACTTAAAGTTAGAACGGTTACAAATGCGACGGAAAAACAAACGGGTCCACTTTATTTCGGGGGCTTTGCTTTTGATCCTGAACGTGAAACTGGAAAAGAGTGGCAGTTTTTTAAAGATGCTTTATTTTATTTGCCACTTTTCATGGTAACGAAAAAGAAAGAACAAGTTTTCTTGACGGTAAATGTTGTCATTTATCCGGATGATGAAACGAACAAGTTTGAAGCTGTTCAGGCGCAGTGGGAAAAAATTGCGAATGCAGCGGTTCCAAGTTTGGAAATTGATACGCTTGTTTCGGCTAAGGAACTGGATCCGGATGCCTTTTTAGAGAATGTAGCAGAAATTGTTAGTTTGCTACAAGGTTCCGAAGACTTACATAAAGTCGTTTTATCGCGACGGATGGGACTTCGCTTTGGTCATCAAGTTGACAGTGGGGCCGTTTTGGAGCAGATGATAAAAACGCAAAGCAGTAGCTATTTCTTTGTTCTTGAAAAAGGATCGGCACTATTTTTTGGAGCTACACCAGAGCGGCTTGTTGAAGTCTCGGATGGAGAAGTTTACTCTGCTTGTGTAGCAGGATCTGCGCCTCGCGGTAAAACAGATGTTGAGGATGAAAAACTCGGAAATGAGCTACTGACGGATGCGAAAAATTTATGTGAACATCGCTATGTAGTGGATATGATTGAAGATACACTTCGAGGATTTACAGAGGATTTATCGGTTTCAAGTGAGCCTGTGTTGCTTAAAAATCGCGATATTCAGCATCTTTATATGCACATAAAAGCGAAGAAACGCGCGGATGTGACGATTACGGAGATCGCACGAGCACTTCATCCTACACCAGCACTTGGCGGCTTGCCACAACAAATGGCCAAAGCGATTATTCGAATGAAAGAAACGGATGATCGTGGGTTATATGGTGCACCAATTGGATTTGTAGATATGGATTTCGAAGGTGAATTTGCAGTAGCGATTCGTTCTGGGCTTGTAGTGGATTCGTTAGGTATTTTATTTGCGGGTTGCGGAATTGTTTCGGATTCTGTACCTGCGCAAGAATTAGAAGAGACACGGATGAAATTTCAACCGATGCTTAGAGTATTAGGGGGAACGGAATTATGACAAATCATCAAGAAGCGATGACGACTTATTTAAGTGCTTTTGTAGAAGAACTGGTTCAAGCAGGTGTAAAAGATACAGTGATTAGTCCGGGATCACGTTCTACGCCACTTGCGCTTTTATTTGCAGAACACCCAACACTGAAGATACATGTAGATGTGGATGAACGTTCGGCTGGTTTTTTTGCACTTGGAATGGCGAAAGCCTCTAAGCGTCCTGTTGTGCTTCTTGCAACAAGTGGAACAGCGGTTGCCAATTATCTTCCTGCGGTTGCGGAAGCGAATTTGTCGCAGATTCCACTTATTGTTTTGACGGCGGACCGTCCGCATGAATTGCGAAATGTAGGGGCTCCACAAGCAATGGATCAAATTCATTTGTTTGGAACTCACGTAAAAAGCTTTACGGATATGGCACTTCCAGAAGACTCAGAAGAGATGATTCGTTATGCAAAATGGCATGGTAGTCGTTCTGTCGATATCGCGCTCAAAACGCCACGTGGTCCGGTTCATGTGAACTTCCCGCTTCGGGAGCCATTAATTCCGATCTTAGATCCTTCTCCTTTTGCGGCAACGGATAAAAAGCGCCATCATGTGCACATTTATTATACGCATGAAGTGCTTGAAGAAGAAGCTCTTTCGAAGATGGTACAGGCTTGTAATGGGAAGAAAGGCTTGTTTATTGTTGGGCCGCTCAATAAAAAAGAAATTGAAACTAAATTTATCGAAACAGCTCGAAATTTTGGTTGGCCCATTTTGGCCGATCCACTTTCAGGACTTCGTTCTTACGGGGAACTAGATGAGCTTGTTGTGGATAATTATGATGCTTTACTGAAAAGCGATGCGTTTAAAAAGGAAATGGAACCGGAAATTGTTATTCGTTTTGGTGGAATGCCAGTTTCAAAACCGCTGAAAATTTGGCTGGAATCTCTTTCACACGTGCGTACATTCGTAGTTGATCCAGGGGCTGCTTGGCGGGATCCTGTAAAAGGTGTCACGGATATGATTCATTGTGATGAGCGCTTTTTACTAGAAGCTTTGAAGGAAGCAAAAGTTAAACAGCCCGAACACTGGTTGAACCGGTGGCAATCTCATAATCAAGCGGCTCGTCGCGTTTTAGAAGAGCATATGACTTCGATTGACCGTTTAGAAGAAGGGCAAGTTGTGTACGAACTTAGGAAGCAACTCCCTGAAGAAGCTGGTTTGTTTATCGGGAACAGTATGCCGATTCGTGATGTGGATACGTATTTTATGCAGACGGATAAGAAAGTTAAGATGCTCGCTAATCGCGGGGCAAATGGGATTGATGGCGTGGTTTCAGCAGCACTTGGCGCTAGCACAGTACTGCAACCGATGTATCTTTTAATTGGCGATTTATCTTTCTATCATGATATGAATGGGCTTTTGATGGCTAAAAAATACAAGTTGAATTTAACGATTGTTGTGGTAAATAACAACGGCGGAGGGATTTTTTCATTCTTACCGCAAAGCAAGGAATCAAAGTATTTCGAGACATTATTTGGCACGGCAACAGATTTGGACTTCCGTTACGCGGCAGCGCTTTATGATGCGAATTATGAAGAGGTGTTTGCAGTAGAAGCGTTTCGCGATGCGCTAGATAAGGCGGCTTATCACAAAGGGCTTGATATTATTGAAGTGCATACAAATCGACATGAAAATAAGGCAGGGCATGACTTGCTATGGCAAAAGATAGCGGACCAGATTGAACGTGATTCTAAATGAATTTGTTCTATGAGGTGAAGCGTTTCGGGCCGGGGCCCATTTTTTTGATGCTTCATGGTTTTACAGGAACACATGAAACGTTTCAAGAATTGCTTCAACACTTGTCTTATGGGACGGTGATTCTGCCTGATTTACCTGGACACGGTAAGTCACAAGCGACTAGTGAGAAGGATTATTCGCTTCAAGAAACGGAAAGGGCTTTACTTGCGATTTTAGAAGCGGAGTGTCCCAGAGAAAAGCCTGTTTTACTGGGGTATTCAATGGGAGGAAGGATCGCGCTTGCGCTTTCTGTAGATCATCCGGATGCTTTTTCGGGGCTTGTGCTTATGAGTAGCTCACCGGGATTGAAGACGGAAAGTGAGCGGCGCAAGCGGCGTAAGCAAGATGAGAACTGGGTAGATTTACTGCGCACAAGCGGGATTGATTTGTTTGTGCAAAAATGGGAGCGGCTCGCTCTTTTTGATTCTCAGCGCGCACTTCCTGTTTCTAGTCAAGAAAAGATCCAAACTGAACGGCTCGGGCAAAATTCAGAGGGACTTGCGAAAAGCTTGCTTGGGGTCGGAACGGGGGTGATTCCTTCATACTGGGACAACTTGCCGGAACTCACACTTCCGGTTTTGCTTCTTGCGGGTGAGAAGGATTTGAAATTTACGAGGCTTGCAAATGAAATGCTTGAGAAACTGCCGAATCGGGTTTATCATGAAATAGCGGGTGTTGGTCATGCTTTACAGCTTGAGGCACCAGAAGAGACGGCACGGGTGATTCAGCGCTTTTGTAAGGATTATTTATAGGAGGGTTTAGTTTATGGTGAACTGGACAACGGAAAAGGAATACGAAGAAATCAAATATGAATCTTTTGAAGGAGTGGCTAAGGTAACGATCAATCGTCCACATGTACATAATGCGTTTACTCCAAAAACGGTGATGGAAATGATGGATGCGTTTAGCATAGCTCGTGATGATGAAAAAATCGGCGTGATTATTTTAACAGGTGAAGGCGATAAAGCTTTTTGTTCGGGCGGCGATCAGAAGGTTCGTGGTCATGGGGGTTACGTTGGTGATGACCAAATTCCTCGGCTCAATGTTTTGGATTTGCAACGCTTGATTCGTGTGATTCCGAAACCTGTCATTGCGATGGTTGCTGGCTGGTCTATTGGCGGCGGTAATGTACTTCAACTGGTTTGTGATATTACGATTGCAGCAGATAATGCGAAGTTTGGCCAAACGGGGCCAAATGTCGGAAGCTTTGATGCGGGATACGGCTCGGGCTACTTGGCGCGTGTAATTGGGCACAAGAAAGCGAAAGAAGTTTGGTTCATGTGTCGCCAGTATACGGCTGAAGAAGCGCTTGATATGGGATGGATCAACACGGTTGTGCCACTTGCGGAACTCGAAACAGAAACGCTTGCTTGGGCGAAGGAAATGCTTAAGAAGAGTCCAACGGCGCTTCGTTTTATCAAGGCTGCCTTTAATGCGGATACGGATGGTCTTGCGGGCATTCAACAACTTGCCGGGGATGCTACTTTACTTTACTATACAACGGATGAAGCGAAGGAAGGTCGCGATGCCTTTAAGGAAAAACGCGATCCTGACTTTGATCAATTTCCGAAGTTTCCGTGATCAAAATGGAACATTGGCTTAAAATGCGAGCGCAGCTTTCGGGTGAGAAAACTGCGCTTTATTTTGAAGGGAAGTCGTTTTCGTTCGCAGAGGTTTATGAGACGGCAAGGGCATTTGCGATGCGACTTTCGGCTCTCGGAATTAAAAAACACGATTTTGTAGGTTTGCTTGGTCAAAACGACGCAGCGACCTATTTTTGGATTCATGCACTTGGACTGCTTGGCGCTGTTCCGGTTTTTTTGAATAACCGACTTTCAGCGAGTGAGATGAACTATCAACTTGCGGATAGCGGGGCAGAGTATTGCCTATTTCAAGATGATTTTTCGGAAAAAGCGGTGGATTTAAATGTGTCTGTACAATCTTTTTCAGCGCTTGAAGCTTTGTCTGGCGCAGCTTTCACCGAAATGGACTTAGACTTGGCGGATGTGGCTTCTTTGATGTACACTTCAGGTACGACGGGGAAACCGAAGGGAGTTTTGCAAACCTTCGGGAATCATTTCTTCAGTGCGACGGCGTCTATGCTCAATTTTGGTTTTCAAAAGGAACGTGATGCTTGGCTTTGTGTCGTGCCGATTTTTCATATTAGCGGGCTTTCGATTTTGATGCGCAGTATGATTTATGGCATGCCAGTTTATTTGGAGCAAAAATTTGATGTTGAAAACGTGGCGTCAAAACTCGAAAACGGGGAAGTGACGCATATTTCAGTGGTTCTGACGATGCTAAAACGCTTGCTTGACCGAGATCCAGAGGTTTTGGTACATCCGAATTTGCGGGTGGTTTTGCTCGGTGGCAGTGCGGCACCAGCTTCTGTTGTTTCGGATAGCTTGGAGCGTGGGTTTCCACTTGTTCAATCGTTTGGGATGACGGAAACGGCTTCGCAAGTTGTTTCGCTTGCGCCAGAAGAGGCTCGCGCGAAAATTGGTTCATCTGGACGTATTCTTTTTCCTTCTGAATTAAAGATTGTGAAGCAAAGCGAAACAGATCGTGACGGAGAAATTTGGATTAAAGGGCCGACAGTTTTTGCGGGTTATTTACATAATGAAAAAGCAACGAAAGAGGCTTTTTCTGACGGTTATTTTAAAACTGGCGATATCGGTTATCTCGATCAAGATGGCTATTTATTTGTCTCTGAGCGACGTAGTGACTTGATTATTTCTGGTGGAGAAAATGTTTATCCGACCGAAGTGGAACATCTACTTTTAAGTTTTCCAGAAATTTCGGAAGCGGCTATTGTGGGTGAGTCTGATTCAGAGTGGGGAGAAATTCCCGTTGCGCACCTTGTCAAGCGGTCTGAGATTTCGGAAGCGGAAATTTTTCAGCGGCTGAAAAAGCAATTAGCGGCTTTCAAAATACCCAAACGGTTGATTTTCCGTGAAACTCTTCCAAGAACGGCTTCTGGTAAAATTCAGCGTCACAAGTTAAAAACGAAGTAAGTACTAAGAAAAATGGGAAGGGGAAGAAAAAATGCTCGACTTGAAAGGAAAAGCACGTTTAGAGGATCCCTTTTTAAATAAAGGACTTGCTTTTACTGAGCAAGAACGCGAGTCTTATGGATTGCATGGGTTACTGCCTGATAAAACTCGCACGCTACTTGAACAAGTGGAACTCGAATATCAAAAACTTGGCGAACTCACAGATCACTATGCGAAAAATAAATATTTGATGACGCTTTATCATACGAATCGCGTTTTGTTTTACCGGCTGATTAGTGAACATATCGAAGAATTGCTTCCTGTTATTTATACGCCAACCATTGCGGATAGTGTGATGCACTATTCGAAGGATTTCGCGGAAATGACAGAAGCGGTTTTCCTCGATAGTGAACATCCAGAACGGATTCGGGATGCTCTTCTTGAAGCCAGTCGTTCGCTTGAGCAGGTTGATTTGCTCGTGATTACAGATGGAGAAGGCGTGCTTGGGATTGGCGACTGGGGAGTTGGCGGTGTAATGATTGCGGTTGGGAAGCTTGCCGTTTACACGGTTGCCTCTGGAATTGACCCGAAACGCGTTTTGCCTGTTGTGATTGATAACGGGACAAGCCGTTCGGAACTTTTAAATGATCCTCATTATGTAGGCAAGAAAAAACCGCGTTTGACGGGCGAAACCTATCTTCAGTTTATTGACCGCCTAGCTATAGAAGCTGAAAAGGCATTTCCAGGGGTTTTATTCCACTGGGAAGACTTTGGCCGTGAAAATGCGAGTGTCATTCTTGAACGATATCGAAATCGCCTAACAACGTTTAATGATGATATTCAAGGAACAGGAGTCATGATGGCTGCAGCGGCACATGCGGTGAGCAAAGTAACGCAAAAATCGCTTACGGAGCATCGCTTTTTGATTTTTGGGGCAGGAACCGCTGGTGTGGGCGTGGCGGAACAAATTAAGCTTGAACTAGTTCGTGCTGGTTTGAGCGAAGAAGCGGCACGAAATCAATTTTATTTGATTGACCGAAATGGTTTGATCACTGAGGATATGCTAGATTTAACGGATGGACAGAGTCGGCTAGCTCGAAAAGAAGTGGAGTTACGTGGTTTGACAGAGCTTCCAGAAATCATTCAACATGTTATGCCAACCGTTTTGATTGGCACGAGTGGGCAACCAGGTGCTTTTACACAAGAAGCGGTGACAGCGATGTGCGCGTATCAAGCGCGACCTGCGATCATGCCTATTTCAAATCCAACTCATTTAGCTGAAGCGAAAGCTGAAGATTTAATTCGGTGGAGTGATGGAAAGGCACTTGTCGTAACGGGAAGTCCGTCAAAACCAGTTCCTTATCAAGGCGTTTCTTACGAGATCGGACAAGCGAATAATGCTTTACTTTATCCAGGACTTGGACTGGGCATTGTGATTTCAAAAGCTAAACGAGTAACAGATGGTATGCTATCAAGTGCGGCGAATAGTTTAGGCGAATTGCAAGATTTAAAACGCCAAGGCGCATCGTTACTTCCACCTGTCAAAGAAGTTCGCAAAGTCTCGCTAGCGGTTACGGAAGCAGTTGTGCAAGCAGCGATTCATGATCAAGTGAATACAAAAGATATTCCAGATGTGAAGAAAGCTGTCGCAGAGGACATTTGGCAAGCGGAATACGAAAATTAAAAAACTGGGGCGAAAAATGCCCCAGTTTTTTAATAGTTTAATGCTTCTTTTAATGCTTCCAAGTTATCGTTCATAATAGAAATATAATCTCGATTTTGATGAATATCTTTTTCAGTTAATGTTTCTAAATTGTGTAGTTTCAATGTTTTTGTATCCGTTTCGCTTTGAATGACATCGGCAATCTTGGAATTTGTATTTTGTTCTAGCATAATGTAGGGGATCTTATCTTTCTTGATCGTTTGAACAATGGTTTGTAGTTTCTTTTGTGACGGCTCATCACTCGTTGAAATCCCAGCAATCGGAATTTGGTGCAAGCCATATGCCGTATCCCAATAGCTGTAAGCGGCATGCGCGGTTACAAAGTCTTTATGTTTGGCTGTTTTCGCCATTTCTGCATAAGCATTATCAAGCTTTTTAAGTTTTTCAATGGTTTTTTTGTAGTTGGCTTCAAAAGTAGCTTTTTGTTTCGGCATTTCTTGCGTTAAACGATCTTTGACGATTTTAGCCATTTCTTCCATATATTTTGGATAAAGCCAGACGTGTGGATTTATATCACCGTGGTCATGATCTTCATCTTCGTGATCGTGTTCTTCTTCATTCGCGGCGTCAGGATCTTTCGGAAGATCGAGTTTTTCAGCGAGCGGAATAAAGGACACGTTTTCATCTTTTAAAGTTGTTTTGGCTTTATCGACAAACCCTTCCATTCCGAGGCCAATGTAGAAGAAAAGGTTGCTATTTGCTAGTTTCAGCATGTCTTTTTGAGTGGGTTCGAAGCTATGCGCATCTGCACCAGCAGGATAAATGCTTTTCACATGTACATAAGAACCTCCAATTTGTTGTGTTAAGTAAGTCAGGGGATAAACGGTCGTATAGACTTGAATCTTCCCATCTTCTTTTTTCGCTTCGTCTGATCCACCGCAGGCAGCAAGCAGTAAAACGAGAATAAGTAAAGGGGCTAGCAGTTTTTGCCAGTTTTTCATCGGTAATACTCAACTCCTCAAATCAAAATCATTCCGTTTTAGGAATCAAAAAAATAAATCGTAATCGCTCCGATTTATTATCCGTTATTGATCTTACAGGAAAAAAAGTGGAAAAGCAAGTGTTTTCTGTAGAAAAAGAAAAACTGCCTGCTAGAAGACAGTTTTTTGTGCTATATTAATGATGGTGATGTTCAGAATGGGAAGCAGATTTTTTTTTTGGCACAGGATCAAATCCACCTTTATGAAAGGGATGGCATTTTAAAATTCGTCGAATGGTTAGATAGCTTCCTTTGAGCGCTCCATGTGTCTGAATCGCTTCGATGCCGTATTCTGAACAAGTGGGCGAAAATCGACAAGAAGGTGGCGTAAGCGGTGAAATGAATTTTCGATATAGGCCAATCAAGCCGACTAAAATTTTTTTTAACACGGAATTCACCTTCTAAAATTTACTAAATTAAGCTTATCATATTTTTGAAAAAAAGAAAGGAACGATGATTGTGTTTGTTTATCAAGATGCTTACGGGAACGATGTGAAAATTCATTTTGCGCAGTCAGAAGGGGAACAAAAGGATGTTCTTGTGATCCCGCATTACGAAGGAAAGTGGCTTTTTACGGAACATAAAATTCGAGGGCTCGAATTTCCAGGTGGAAAAGGAGAAGCTCGTGAAGATAATTTTGCAACAGCAAAGCGGGAACTAATGGAAGAAACCGGTGCGATTCCAGGTGAATTTCTTTTTGTGGCTGATTATGAAGTGCTAGCACCCGATCGTCCTTTTACGAAACGCGTTTTTTTCTGTGAAATTAAACAAATCGAGTTGAAAGATGATTATCTGGAAACGGGGGGACCTAGACTTATCAAGGGGCATTTGCGAGAAATCGTTCAAGAGGAAGGGTTTAGTTTTTTTATGCGTGATGCGGGGATGCAAGAAATTTTAAAAAGACTTGACGACTTGCTGGGCAAAAATGGCGATTTTCTGCTATGATAGAAAATAAGAATTGGAGGGATCCTAATGGGAATGCAGCTTGAAGTGAATACGATGGTCGTAACAAAAGGAAACGAAGAAAGAATCGGAGAAAACTTATTCAGACTCGAAAAAGCGGGCTACCGAATTTATCCACTGGATATTGAAATCGAGCTTCGCAAAATAAAAGAGGGTGAAACAAGCGGCATGGTAATCCCGCGTAAAGTTGTCTGGGAAAACGATGTAACGCTGCTAACATATGAACTTGTTTCGCTAAATTCAAGCAACTAAGAGGAGGCAATGAAAATGCAACAGAAAGTTGGAATTATTGGATGTGGTCACGTTGGATCGGATGTCGCTTTTTCAATCGTCACACAAGGAATTTGTTCGGAACTTGTTTTAGTGGATCAGAACACGGAGAAGGCAAGCAGTGAAGCCATGGAGCTTCGGGATATGTTGTCTGCAACACGCTCTTATACGAATGTTGTTTCGGGTGGCTATGAGTTGCTGCGCGATGCGGCTGTGATCGTGATGGCGATTGGACCTACAACGTTACTAGAAAAGGATCGGATGGAAGAATTAAAAGAGACAAGTGAAGCTGTTCGTTCGATCATTCCTAAAGTCATGCAGACGGGTTTTAATGGAATTTTTATTAACATCACAAACCCATGTGATGTTATCACGCAGATCATTGCAAAGGAAAGTGGACTTCCGAATAGACAGGTGCTTGGAACAGGAACCTTGCTTGATACGATGAGGATGCGAAGTGCACTTGGAGAGCATTTTCAAGTTTCGCCTAAAAGCATCTCAGGATACGTGCTCGGCGAACACGGAGAATCTCAGTTTATCGCTTGGTCGGGTGTTGAAGTTGGGACAAAACGAGCACTCGAGTTGCTTTCTGCAGAAGAGCAAATGGAATTTAAAGAAACGGTGCGAGCTCGTGGTTGGAACATTTTAATGGGAAAAGGCTGGACAAGTTTTGGCATCGCGACAGCTGCTGCTCGGCTTGTTGCAATTGTGCTTGATGATGCGCGTGAAGTCCTGCCTGTTTCGGTTTATGACGAAGCTGAAGAAGTGTATGCCGGGCGACCAGCAGTTATTGGACGAAACGGTGTTTGTCAGATTTTACCACTTGAACAATTAACGACAGAAGAAGAAAAACATTATCGAGAATCTTGCGCTGTTATTCGGCAAGCTTTTACAAACGTTTATGCGAAGTAATGAAAAACCAGACAGAAATTTTTCTGTCTGGTTTTAAAATTTTAAGCCTGTTCTTTTTTACGCTGAATCAATCGAACGAGACTGATGACAAGTGAACAGATATATTCACCGAAACTCGCAAAAAAGAGTGCAATGGCAATTTCAGTTTGCTTCAATCCACCGCCATAAAAACTAATAAAGAAAATAATGCCACTTGCAATTAATCCAATTGTGGCTAAAAAATATTTGAACCATTCTAGTTTGAAGACGAATTCAAAAAGTAGCATGGCTACGATAAATCCGGCTAAAAGGATTAGAGTAAGTATAAATAGACCCATAATTTAACTCCTTTATTGCTCGAGTGCGAACAAATTCTATTTTTAATATCCTTAATCATACCACAGGTTTAAAAATATGATAAGAGGAAAAACACGAAGGAGGAGGTTTTTATTGTGCGATATCGAGTTTTATATGATGGAAACTGTTCTTTTTGCAAATGGGTGAAAGACCACGCAGAAAGGTTAGATAAACGACATTTGCTCGACTTTGAAAAGCTTCAAGCAGATAGCGGAATTTATTTTAATCAAATAGATTTACTAAGAGAGCTTCATGTTGTCTCTGAGAATGGTCGAATTTATCGCGGTTTCTCAGCGATTCGACGAGTTTTAAGGACACTTCCAGTGATCAAGTGGGGTGCCTTACTTCTTTACTTGCCACTTGTCCCAATTTTAGGAGAATGGATTTATCGTCTGGTTGCCCGGAACCGCGGCAAAATTTGGCGCTTTATCCAAAAAATACGTAAAACTTTTCAAATTTTTTCAAGAAAAAACCATGTGTTTCTTGTATAATTAAAATGAATCTGGAAAATGAAAGTGTGTGAAAGAATGCGGTTACCCTTTGAAGTTGCTTTTCAAATCATTGAAAATGTTTATCAAGGTTCGTCCAATATGAATGAACTAATTAATGATCGTGCAAGAAACGGAGGGAGTGCCCTCGCTAATAAGACGGAATTTTTGCTGGCCGTTTATCAACTTGAAGAAGTTGGTTTGCTTTTTCGCTACCGGTCGAGCGATGGAATTCGCTACACTCGAACGGAAGAAGGCGAAGCGTTTTATGCACACTACCAAAAGGTGAATCAGGAAGAATGGCCCAAATTCTTATGATGACGGACTACCCCTTGCTTTTCGTTGCGTAAACCAGTATACTAAAGTTCAGTTAGTTGAAAAACTAAAATGAATATCTCTTATCCAGAGCGGTAGAGGGACTGGCCCTTTGAAGCCCAGCAACCTACACTTGTTGTAAGGTGCTAACCTGAGCAGGAATTTTCCTGATCGATGAGAGTGAAGGTAATGAAATGATACGCCTTTTCTCTATGCGCAAAAACTTAGAGAAAAGGCTTTTTTCTTTGCTGCACGCGAATGGTAGAGAATAAAAGGAGGATACAAGAATGACTGCAAAGCGTCATTTGTTTACATCAGAATCTGTTTCTGATGGACATCCGGATAAAATTGCCGATCAAATTTCAGATGCGATTTTGGATGCGATTATTGCAAGAGATCCGGATGCGCGCGTGGCATGTGAAACCACGGTGACAACAGGACTTGTACTTGTGGCTGGCGAAATTACAACGTCAGTTTATGTGGATATTCCTAAAATTGTACGGGAAACCATTAAAGAAATTGGATACACTCGTGCGAAGTATGGCTTCGATGCAGAAACTTGTGCCGTATTAACGGCAATTGATGAGCAGTCCCCAGATATTGCACAAGGGGTAGATGAATCGCTTGAAGCAAGAAGTGGGGAAGAAGATGAAAATGCTCAAATTGAAGCGATTGGCGCTGGAGACCAAGGCTTAATGTTTGGCTTTGCGACGGATGAAACGGAAGAACTTATGCCACTTCCGATCTCGCTTGCCCATAAATTAGCAAGAAAAATTGCGGAACTCCGTAAAGAGGGGACACTGGATTATCTTCGTCCCGATGCGAAAACGCAAGTTACGGTGGAGTACGATGAAGAAAATAAACCAGCAAGAATCGATACGGTGGTTATTTCAACACAACATCATCCGGATATTGCTCAAGAAACGATCGCAAAAGATATGCATGAACAAGTCATTCAAACAGTCATTGATCCTGCTCTACTTGATGAAAAAACCAAATATTTTATTAATCCAACTGGCCGATTTGTAATTGGTGGTCCACAAGGGGACGCAGGACTTACGGGACGGAAAATTATTGTCGATACTTACGGCGGCTATGCACGTCATGGCGGAGGCGCTTTTTCTGGAAAAGATCCAACGAAAGTAGACCGTTCTGGGGCATATGCGGCTCGCTATGTGGCTAAAAATATTGTGGCTGCGGGGCTGGCTAAAAAAGCAGAAGTGCAGCTGGCTTATGCGATCGGAGTTGCGCATCCTGTCTCGATTTCAATCGAAACTTATGGAACGAGTGCTTACAGTGAAGAGGATCTTACAAAAGCGGTACGCGCAAACTTTGACTTACGACCAGCGGGGATTATCAAAATGCTTGATTTACGACAACCGATTTATCGTAAAACAGCGGCATTTGGACACTTTGGACGACACGATCTCGACTTGCCTTGGGAACGAACTGATAAAGTCGATGATTTAAAACGCTTTTTAGAAAAATAAAGAAAAGGAACGCCAGCGTTTGTTTGGCGTTTTCTTTTTTGAGCGTAGCAATTCACCGTGCAAAGCAGGCCGCTTTATGTTATGATAATCTTTGTGTAAAACTGTGAATTAATGAAAAATCAGATAGAGGAGAAATGTCTCAATGTGTGGATTTGTAGGATGCGTTCATGACCGCATTGCTGAAATTACAGGTGAAGAAAAACAAACGTTTAAAGAAATGAATGATATGATTACTCACCGTGGACCGGATGATGAAGGATATTATACGGATGAGCATATTCAATTTGGTTTTAGAAGACTGAGTATTATTGATGTTGAAAATGGCCATCAACCGCTTACGTATGAAGATGAACGCTACTGGATTATTTTCAATGGAGAAATTTATAACTATGTAGAATTACGCGAAAAGCTGAAAAATGAAGGTATGACTTTTGAAACGGAAAGTGATACGGAAGTTATTATTGCGACTTATGCGAAATATAAAGAACAAGCTGCCTCCTATTTGCGCGGAATGTTTGGATTTGTGATTTGGGATAAACAAGAAAATAGTGTTTACGGAGCACGTGATCCGTTTGGAATTAAGCCGTTTTTCTATGCAGAAGAGGATGGTAATTTGTATCTGGCTTCTGAAAAGAAATCTATTCTTCATGCGCTTAAAAATCAAAGTCTAGATGAAGTTTCACTACAAAACTATATGACTTATCAATTTGTTCCAGAACCTGACACACTAACAACAGAAGTGAAACGCTTGCTTCCAGGTCACTATTTTACGAAAAAAATTGGCGAAGAAATGGCATTTACGCAGTACTACAAACCTGAATTTGCGCCTGTTCAAAAATCAGAAGATACGTTTATCAAACAAATTCGTGACGTCTTATATGATTCCGTTAAGGTGCACATGCGTTCGGACGTTCCTGTAGGTTCGTTCCTTTCTGGTGGTATTGATTCGTCGATTATTGCGGCAATTGCCAAAGAATATCATCCGGCGATTAAAACGTTTTCTGTTGGTTTTGAACGTGAAGGATTCAGTGAAATTGATGTCGCGAAAGAAACCGCTGATAAACTAGGGGTAGAAAACATCAGTTACGTGATTACACCAGAAGAATATATGAAGGAGCTTCCTAAAATTGTTTGGCATATGGATGATCCGCTTGCAGATCCTGCGGCGATCCCACTTTATTTCCTTGCACGTGAAGCAAGAAAACAAGTAACCGTTGCGCTTTCTGGGGAAGGAGCAGACGAATTTTTTGGTGGTTATAATATTTATAACGAACCCAATTCACTTTCGATGTTCAATAAAATGCCGGGTGTCTTTAAGTCCATGCTAAGTGGCGTTGCTAAAGTGATGCCTGAAGGGATGCGTGGTAAGAGTTTTCTTGAACGCGGGACAACGCCGATGGAAGAACGCTACATCGGAAATGCCAAAATGTTTACAGAAGCCGAAAAACGGATTTTACTTCCACGCTACGAAGAAGGGAATGATTATACAAATATCACGAAGCCATTTTATGAGGAAACAAAAGATTATAACCCAGTAGAACGGATGCAATATATTGATATTCACACGTGGCTGCGTGGCGATATTTTACTGAAAGCTGACCGGATGACGATGGCGCATTCACTTGAAGTTCGTGTGCCATTCCTTGATAAAGAAGTTTTTGGGGTAGCTAAAGAAATTCCAGCTTCACTGAAAACGACGAATGGGACGACCAAATACATTTTACGGAAAGCAGCTGAAACTTTTGTTCCAGAACACGTGCTTAATCGTCGTAAATTAGGTTTTCCTGTTCCAATCCGTCACTGGTTAAAAGCGGAAATGAACGAATGGGTCAAAAATATTATTCATGAATCGGCTACAGATCATTTGATTAACAAGAAATATGTACTTGGTTTGTTAGAAGATCACTGTGCTGGAAAACATGATTATAGCCGTAAAATTTGGACGGTTGTGATCTTCATGATTTGGTATTCAATTTATGTAGAAGAAAAATACGATTTTACTAAATAAACATAACGTTGTTTTAAATAAGTCGATAGCCCTTTGTTGCTAGCGGCTTATTTTTTTGTTTTAAGTCGCAAGAGAAGGGATTAAAAAACCAATATTTTCGTTTTGAAACGCGCTTTTTTGACTTAGAAAGGCCAGAAAACGGGGTAAAGAATAAGCATAAAGGAGGAATTAGATTTATGCTAGGATGTAGTAGTTTTACATTTGGAACAGAAGACAATGCGCAATTTTTATCAAGAACAATGGATTTTTCGATGTACACTGACAGTGGGGTTGTCATTGTACCACGAAACTATGAAATGGAAGTTAGACAAAATGAACTTCGCAAAGGAAAGTATGCCTTTTTAGGAATGGCGGCATATAAATTACAATTTCCTATTTTTTATGATGGAATTAATGAGAAAGGCTTGGCAGGGGCAACACTTTATTATCCAGGTTTTGCGACTTATACCGAGAAAAAAGATGCAAGAGGTGGCGTAAATCCGCTTCGAGTAGTGAGTTATATCTTGGCAAACGCTGGCTCGCTAGATGAAGCGATTGCACTTTTTGAAACGATTGAGATCATTAACGAAAGCAATTCCATTTTAGGGGTTGTGCCACCACTTCATTATATCTTTTCAGATGGAACAGGACGATCGATTATTGTTGAACCTGATGCAGATGGCATTAAGATCCATCAAGATACAGTCGGCGTGATGACCAATAGCCCCAATTACAAGTGGCATGAAGCCAATTTACGCAACTATATTGGCGTGAATCCAAGATCCAAAGAACCAATCCAAACTACAACGAAAACTTTTTCACCATTTGGGCAAGGAAGTGGCACTTTTGGTCTCCCTGGTGACTATACGCCACCGTCTCGTTTCTTACGGACCGCCTACATGAAATTTTATGCAAGCGAGCCTAAAAATGAAATCGATGGGGTTACGCAAATATTCCATATGTTAGCTCCAGTTGAAATTCCAAAAGGAGCCGTGATTCATCAAAATGGGCACAATGATTATACTGTCTATATGACAGCGATGTGTACGACTTCTCTACGCTATTATTTCTGTGAATACGATAACCGCAGAATTAAATGTGTCAGCTTACATCAAGCTGATTTGAATAATGAAAAGTTAGAAATTTTCCCACTGACGATGAAACAAGAAATTGAGTTTTTAAACGCTGATTAGAAACTGCCTGAAATACCACTTATATGTAAAAAGGCCCGAAAAAAGGAGACTTTCCTTTTTTCGGGCCTTTTTTAGCGTTTTTCAATGGCCACAACAAATGGTGGCTGATTACGCTGATTGATAAAACCATATTGCAATACGCTAAATTTTTCTTGGGGAAGAAGGGAAACATAATTTAAGACCGCTTGCTTTTCAAGCTTTCCTGCTTCGTGGCCGTGATAGACCACCAAAATGACAAGACCACCCGGGACGAGTTTTTCAAGTGCGGCAGATATGCTTTTAAGCGTCGATTCTTCAAGGGTTGTAATCGATTTATCGCCTCCCGGCAGGTAGCCGAGATTATAAATGACCGCTCGCACAGGCTCACTGACATCGGCAGCAATTTCTGCATGACTCTTTTTTAAGAGCACAACCTGATCTTTGCAAGAAGCTTCGCCAAGTCGCGCTTGCGTATTTTGAATAGCGGCTTGTTGGATGTCGTAAGCGTAAACCTTACCATTTGGTCCAACGAGCTGTGCAAGGAAAAGAGTATCGTGACCATTCCCACAAGTGGCATCAATGACAACATCCCCTGGAAAAACAATTTTCTTTAAGAGCTGATGGCTAAAGGAAAGAATGCCTTCTAAATTCATACGTGCACCTTGGCGAATTTTTTTCCCTTGGTAACTATCTCGCCAAATTAGTTCTTGATCGATCTCATTTAACACTTCAAATTTATTTAAGCTCCACATCGGACCAATTAAATCATCCACACCGCCATCTCCTGTGATTCGGTGAATAACCATTTCAGGCGGCAAAATCTCAAGTTGATCGCAAACGAGCTTCACGTAATCCTCTTGCGTTAAAAATGTTAAATCGCCGCGTTTATAATCTTCCACCATTGGCGTACCACGAAGCAAGTGGAGCAAATGAATTTTGATTCCCTCTACACCGCTTTCCGCCACTTTTTTAGCTGTTTCAAGCATCATTTCAGGCGTTTCTTTCGGAAGACCATTAATAATGTGGGTACAAACGCGAATGCCTCGCTCTTTCAGTTTACGCACACCTTCAAGGTAACAATCATAATCATGGGCGCGATTGATTAACTTCCCTGTTTCATCGTGAGCCGATTGCAAGCCGAGCTCTACCCAAAGATAAGTTCGTTCATTTAATTCCGCAAGATAATCCACGACATCATCTGGAAGGCAATCGGGACGTGTCGCAATGGAAAGCCCGACGACACCTTCTTCTTTTAAAACCACTTCATATTTTTCACGAAGCACTTCAACGGGAGCATGAGTATTCGTAAACGCTTGGAAAAAAGCGATATATTTGCCATTTTTCCATTTATGGTGCATCCGGTCGCGAATTTCAGCAAATTGCGCGGATAAATCAAAATTTCGATCACCAGCAAAGTCACCTGATCCAGCGGCACTACAAAAGGTACAGCCACCGCGCGCAACAGTGCCATCTCGGTTCGGGCAATCGAAGCCACCATCAAGCGCGACTTTAAAAATCTTCATGCCAAATTCTTGTCTAAGTGTGTAATTCCAAGTGTGATAGCGTTTATTATCGAGACTATAAGGAAATGGATTTTCTTTCTTCAACTTTTTTCAGACTCCTTTAAATTCATTGCTTCTAGTTTACCATATATTTAAGTTGACGAATAAAAATAATTTTGATATTATAATTACACTTTCACTTGGTAAAGTGCTAATACACTAAAATATAAAAAGGAGTGCATACACAGATGACAAAGCAAAGAAAAATGGGCTTTTTCGTATTAACAGCCCTCGTGATCGGAAACATGATGGGATCTGGGATTTTTATGCTTCCGAGACAAATGGCCGAAGTGGCAAGTCCGCTTGCAACATTGCTAGCTTGGATTTTCACTGGTGCCGGTGTCCTCATGATCGCGCTTGTGTTCGGCAACTTAGCCGTCAAACGACCAGATTTAACAAGCGGTGCACAAAGTCATGCGTATGCCTTCTTTAATCGTCCAAAAGCTAAACAAATCGCAGGATTTATTGCCGTATGGAGTTACTGGGTGGCCAATTGGGCTGGGAACGTCTCGCTCATTACCTCTTTCGCTGGCTATTTATCCGTTTTTTTCCCGATTTTAAATAGTCGCGATTCTTTTGTGAAAATCGGGGGATTCACGATTACAGAAGGTCAGGCGCTGACCTTCGCCGTATGTACCGTCTTACTTTGGGGGATTGCCTTTATCATTTCAAAAGGCGTAAGTGGAGCAGGGAAAATCAACTTGTTGGCAACAATTGCGAAAGTAGGAGGCTTCTTCCTTTTCATCATTATTGCCGTTTTTTCTTTCCAGTCTGCTAAAATGGGTGCTTTTTATCACCCGGTTTATAATAGCGCTGGTTTAAAAGAAGGCTTACTTTCACAAGTAAATAGTGCTGCAATTGTGACGCTTTGGGCGTTCATCGGAATCGAATCAGCTTTGATGTTTTCCGGCCGTGCAAAGTCTGGCAAAACCGTTCAAGCAGCCACCATTACGGGACTAGTTGTTGCGGTCATGCTATACAGCTTAATTTCCATCTTAGCGTTAGGACTTATTCCGAAAGAAAAACTGATTGGTAGCGCAAGTCCGCTTGCAGATGCGTTAAATTCAGTGATCGGAAGTGGCGGTTCTGCTGTTATGGCGGTTCTTGCTTTAATTTGCTTATTTGGGTCTGCGATCGGTTGGGTGATGATGAGTGCAGAAGCTCCTTATCAAGCAGCGAAAAAAGGAATTTTCCTTCCGTTCCTAAACAAAGTGAATAAAAATGGCACCCCGATTCGTTCGCTCGTGCTTACTTGTCTTGCTTCGCAGTTCTTTATTTGTTCCACGCTTTCCGGTGATATTGCGGTAGCTTATGATTTCGTTGTTAAAGTTTCTACGCTTGCTTTTTTGATTCAATATTTTATTTCACCTATTTTCCAACTGAAACTCGTGGTTACGGGAAGTACTTATGAAAGCTCAAAACTCATCAAGCGCGTGGCTGACGGAATCATTGCTATTCTAGCTTTAGGTTACAGTCTGTGGATCATGAAAAGCGGCACTGAAAATTTAACGATTTTCCTTCTAAGTGCAGGTCTCTTCCTTGTCGGTTTCTTGCTTTACCCGCTAATGAAAAAGCAAACGGTCTTGCCAAAAGAGTAGAAATCAGCTACAATGGTTCTTAATCGAACATGAAAACGACTAAAGGAGTAGTAATCCAAAACTTGGGAAATAAAAGAGAGTCAGCGGCTGGTGAAAGCTGACCGATAAGTTGGATGAACTTGCCTTTTTATAAATCGTACGTTGTCCGCGTTAAGGATCAAGAAGTTGAGTGAAGTATTCACTAATTTGGGTGGTACCGCGGGAGAAAACCTCTCGTCCCATGGCTGTTCTAGCTATGGGACGAGAGGTTTTTTTGCTTCTTGTTCAAACGATTCGTTTTAGTTTTATGAATGAAGAAGAAAAGGAGAGGACAGAAGATGACTTTTAACCACAAAGAAATTGAACCAAAATGGCAAAAAATTTGGGATGACAAAGCAACCTTCAAAACAACGGAGGATGCGTCAAAAGAAAACTTTTATGCTCTAGATATGTTTCCCTATCCCTCAGGTGCAGGACTTCACGTGGGGCATCCGGAAGGCTATACAGCGACGGATATTTTGTCACGCATGAAGCGAGCGCAAGGCTATAACGTCCTTCATCCAATGGGATGGGATGCGTTTGGTCTTCCTGCTGAACAATATGCGATTGATACGGGAAATGACCCAGCCGAATTTACGGAAGAAAACATTGCGAACTTTAAACGACAAATTAAATCGCTTGGTTTTTCTTATGACTGGGATCGCGAACTGAATACAACAGATCCTGACTATTATAAATGGACACAATGGATTTTTGAGAAACTTTATGAAAAAGGGCTTGCTTATGAAGCAGAAGTCGCTGTTAACTGGTGCCCGGCGCTTGGAACGGTACTAGCCAATGAAGAAGTCATTGATGGGAAGAGTGAACGTGGCGGCTTTCCTGTTTACCGTAAACCTATGCGGCAGTGGATGCTTAAAATCACGGCTTATGCTGATCGTTTGATTGACGATTTGGAACTTGTAGACTGGCCAGAAAATATCAAAGACATGCAGCGCAACTGGATTGGTCGCTCGGAAGGCGCGGAAGTTAGCTTCCAAGTGGATGGCCGCGGTGAACAGATTGACGTGTTTACAACTCGTCCGGATACACTTTTTGGCGCAACGTATGTAGTTTTAGCGCCCGAGCATAAACTGGTCGAACAAATTACGACTGCGGATCAAAAAGAAGCTGTTGAAGCTTATAAGAAGCAAGTCGAACTAAAAAGTGAACTAGAACGAACGGATCTAGCGAAAGAAAAAACGGGCGTGGCAACAGGGGCTTATGTGATCAATCCTGCGACAAACGAAAAAATTCCCGTTTGGATTGCTGATTATGTGCTGATTCAATATGGGACGGGTGCTGTTATGGCGGTGCCGGGGCACGACGAACGCGATCACGAATTCGCCAAACAGTTTAACTTGCCGATTCTTGAAGTAGTAAAAGGGGGCGACGTCGAAAAAGAAGCCTATTCTGGTGACGGAGTCCATGTGAATTCTGGTTTTCTTGATGGGTTAGATAAAGAGGAAGCAATTCGTGTCATCTCGGAATGGCTTGAAACGGAAGGAGCTGGGAAACGGAAAATCACGTACCGGTTGCGCGACTGGCTATTTAGCAGACAACGTTACTGGGGAGAACCGATTCCTGTTATTCACTGGGAGGACGGAGAAACAACGCTTGTCCCTGAAGAAGAGCTGCCACTCCTTCTTCCGAAAACAACGGAAATTAAGCCATCTGGCACAGGGGAATCACCGCTTGCGAACTTGGAAGATTGGGTGAGTGTGGAAGACGCTTCTGGCAGGAAAGGACGCCGTGAAACCAATACGATGCCACAATGGGCTGGATCAAGTTGGTATTTCCTTCGCTATATCGATCCGCACAACAAAACTGAAATTGCGGATAAAGAAAAGCTTCGTGAATGGCTTCCGGTAGATGTCTATATTGGCGGGGCTGAACATGCAGTGCTTCACTTGTTGTATGCGCGCTTCTGGCATAAATTCTTATACGATATTGGCGTGGTTCCAACAAAAGAGCCATTCCAAAAATTGTTTAACCAAGGCATGATTCTTGGGGAAAACAATGAAAAAATGTCGAAGTCGCGTGGCAATGTGGTGAATCCAGATGAAGTCGTAGAGAAATACGGTGCAGATACTTTGCGTCTCTATGAAATGTTTATGGGACCGCTTGATGCTTCCATTTCTTGGAGTGAAAATGGGCTTGAAGGAGCGCGTAAATTCTTGGACCGAGTTTGGCGTTTGTTTGTCAGTGAAACAGGCGAATTAGCACCAAAAGTCGTTTCTGAAAATGATGGCAAACTTGAAAAAGCTTATCATCAGATGGTGAAAACTGTGACGCAAGACTACGAGGGACTTCGATTCAACACGGGGATCTCTGCACTCATGATTTTCGTGAATGAAGCTTACAAAGCAGAAACTGTTCCACGTGAATATGCAGAAGGTTTCATCCAGTTGCTTGCTCCGATTGCACCGCACGTTGGAGAAGAAATTTGGTCGATTCTTGGACATGAAGAATCGATTTCCTACGAAGTGTGGCCACAATTTGATGAGAGTAAACTTGTAGAAGATGAAGCAGAAATTGTCTTGCAGGTTAACGGAAAAGTGAAAGCAAAAGCGGTCGTTTCGAAATCAATGCCAAAGGATGAGCTTGAAAAATTTGCGCAAGCAAACGAGCGAATCCAAGCTGAACTTGATGGAAAAACTATCCGCAAAATCATTGCAGTTCCTGGAAAACTAGTCAACATTGTCGCTAACTAAAGAATAAAAAACAATCAAGCGCGTGCCCGTTAATGGGCATGCGCTTGATTGTTTTTATAGACATTTAAAAAGGCAGTAAGACTTTGAGCATGCTCGATGCAATAGTATTCCAAATCATGCGCGTTGCCGCATTCGATGATCGCTTTAAAATGACCGTTCCTGGTCCAATTTTAGTGAGAGTGTGAGCCATATCTGTGATTTCAAAACATGGAAGAAAATCTTTCGTATGGATAATAGATTCGTCTGTTATATAGGTGGATATTTGTAGCAACTATATTTGCTACAAACTTAATTAATACCTAAATTATAATTTAGTTTGTTCGTAAGTAGTAAGGTGCTGGAGAGATTCACTAATAGGAGTATAGTTATTGACGTCTAAGGCTGTTTATGCTATAGTTAAGGGCAGTGTTAATACACACGTATGGTGACGAGTGAAAGGGTGCTTAACTTTTAAGTCTTTCGGTTGAATGACCCATACGGAGGGCGGATTTGTCCGCAAAATAAAACCAATAGGAGGGAATAACATGCCTGTTATTTCAATGAAACAATTGTTAGAAGCCGGTGTACATTTTGGACACCAAACACGCCGTTGGAATCCTAAGATGAAAAAATACATCTTCACGGAACGTAACGGAATTTACATCATCGACCTACAAAAAACGGTTAAAAAAGTAGACGAAGCTTACAACTTCATGCGCGAAGTAGCTGCTGACGGAGGAACTATTCTTTTCGTTGGTACTAAAAAACAAGCGCAAGAATCTGTTAAAGAAGAAGCAGAACGTTCTGGCCAATATTTTGTAAATCACCGCTGGTTAGGTGGAACACTTACAAACTTTGAAACAATCCAAAAACGTATCAAACACCTTAAGAAAATCGAAAAAATGGAAGAAGACGGTACTTTCGAAGTTCTTCCTAAAAAAGAAGTTGTTCTTTTGAAGAAAGAACAAGAAAAACTTGAACGTTTCTTGGGCGGAATTAAAGATATGAAGGGTCTTCCAGATGCACTTTTCATCGTGGATCCTCGTAAAGAACGTATTGCGGTTGCAGAAGCTCGCAAATTAAATATTCCGATCATCGGTATTGTAGATACTAACTGTGATCCTGATGAAATCGATTATGTTATCCCTGCAAACGATGACGCAATTCGTGCTGTTAAATTGCTTACTGCAAAAATGGCTGATGCGATCATTGAAGTGAACCAAGGTGAAGAAAACGTAGAAGCGCCTGTTGAACAAACTCAAGTTGAAGAAGCAACTGAAACTGAAGGAACAACAGAAGCTTAATTTTGTTGAAATACACAAAAAGGTGATAAGAGGATATGCTTATCACCTTTTTTAAAAGTACTTTATTGGAGGGAAATAAAAAATGGCAAATATCACAGCTCAAATGGTAAAAGAATTGCGTGAAAAAACAGGTGCTGGAATGATGGATTGTAAAAAAGCGCTAGTTGAAACTGACGGCGACATGGAAAAAGCAATCGATCTTTTACGTGAAAAAGGAATTGCAAAAGCTGCGAAGAAATCTGACCGAATTGCTTCTGAAGGAATGACACATGTAGTAAGTAACGACAAGCATGCGATTGTTCTTGAAGTTAACGCTGAAACAGACTTTGTAGCGAAAAACGACAACTTCCAAGAACTTGTTGAAAAACTTGCAAACCACTTGTTAGCAGTTCGTCCAGCGAGTCTTGAAGATGCGCTTAAAACTGAAATTGAAGACGGTGTAACCGTTCAAGAATATATTACAGAAGCGATTACAAAAATTGGCGAAAACATTTCACTTCGTCGTTTCGATATCACTGAAAAAGGTGAAAACTGTGCGTTTGGCGAATATATCCATATGAACGGACGTATTGGTGTTGTTGTTCTTCTTAAAGGCACAACAGATTCTGCAGTTGCGAAAGATATTGCAATGCATATTGCTGCAATTAATCCAAAATACATTTCTCGCGAAGATGTAGATGCAGAAGAACTTGCGCATGAAAAAGAAGTATTAACACAACAAGCGCTAAACGAAGGAAAACCTGAAAACATCGTTGAAAAAATGGTAGAAGGTCGCTTGAAAAAATGGTTAAGTGAAATTTCCCTTCTTGATCAACCATTCGTTAAAGATCCTGACGTGACTGTTGGTGAATACGCGAAGAAACACGGTGCAACTGTTGAATCGTTCGTGCGTTTCGAAGTTGGCGAAGGAATCGAGAAAAAAGAAGATAACTTTGTTGAAGAAGTTATGAGCCAAGTTAAAAAAGATCAGTAAGAAATTTTGATTTTTAATGATTTTTAAAACCCGCTATTCGTTGGTAATAGCGGGTTTTTGTTTTTTAGGAAATCACTAAAAAGGAATAAAAGTGAAATCATTCGGGGATTTTTCGGGGATTTTTTTACCCCTCAAAAAAAATCTCCGAATTTTTATTTGTGGCAGTATGCGAGCAAAGACAAACTTTCTAGCATCAGTGGGAATCTAGATTTAAGTACGTGTTCAACTGCTGTTTTGAATCAAATGAAAAATATTAAATCTTCATCAAGTACACCTAAACCATCAACGTCAACAGGAACAAAAAGCCAGATCGGCAATACGCTGAAAAAGGTGTGTTCACTGCTACAACAACCGTGGCTATTAAATACACACCGAAAGTCAGTGCAACCCAAATTGCTGAGCTGACACATGGAGAATCTGTTCACTATCGTCGCGTAGCGTTTAGTGACGGTTACGTGTGGGTGCAGTATATGCGCTCGATTGGTCGTTTAGCTTGGGCATGCGCTGGACAAGCTAGTGCAGATAATAGTAAAAATGCAGATAAGTATGGAACATTTAAATAAATAGAATTGCCTTGCTCCTTGTGAGCAAGGCTTTTTTATTTTTGAGAAATGATTAAATGAAAAATAGACTTGCTTTTTCCTTACTTAAGAATTATTATGAAATTAAGAAAAGAACCATCAGAATAGAAGTTCTGCTAGGAACGAGTACTGCGATTACGAAATGTCGGAAAAACTTTCCGAGGTTTTAGAGGTATGTTATTCTGAATGGTTCCAAAACTGTAATTTGGTAAACCGTTTTATTAAAATTGTTTTAGAGGTATGTTATTCTGAATGGTT
>NZ_JAATJW010000027.1 GCF_011800755.1 Listeria valentina | reverse complement strand
ATGTATGTTCTATCACAAGTATATCTAAAAAAAGACTGTAAACAAAGTTTTTCACTACTTTGTCTACAGTCTGAAAGGAATCCCAAATACGGGATTCCTTTTGATTTTGACATAAAGAAACAGCCGAAGCTGAATTCGGCTGTTTTAATGTTTGACCGATTGCCAAAGCACTTCACCGTTTTTTAAATAAATCGGTGTGACTTTTTGTTGCAGGCGCCACTTTTTCATTTGCCGTTCAATTTGACAAACTGGCACATTATAAAATTGTGCCATGGATTCAACCGATGTGAGTTTGACTTCTGCCATATAATCTTCCATTTCTGGTTTTTCTGGCTCTGGAAAATGATTTAAGAGTTCAGAAAGAATATGCACATAAACATCATAACGATGTAGGCCGCTGATTTTAAGCCCGGCTTCTTCAATATTTCGGTTAAAGAAGACGATTGTTGGGTTTTCAGTAATTTCCATTTCCCGTGCAACTTTTTGATCGCCGACATAGGCACGCTTCGCGATGCTTGAAGAAAAGTCTTTTTTGAATTCGGCTAAATCAAGCCCCACTTCTTCGGCTTTGTTAAAAAGAACCGTTTCATTTGAAATATCTTCACCGTACACAAAACAAGCTTCCTGAATCTTACGTAAAAAAGTAATACCGAGATTTTTTCCTTGCATTTCGGCAGCTTTAACAGCAAGACAAGAAACATAAGATTGATGCGCCTGCTCTTGCTGGTCTTTTAGTGGAATTCCATCTGCCGCGCGCTTTTTCCTGCACATAAAAGTTTGTAGGTTGTTGTGGAGAATATATCGTAACTTAAAGTAATTTCCATATTCCATCTCAAGGCGTCTGATGTTTGATTCTAACTCAAAACAATCGTGACAAGCAGGATCGAAAAAGAGATAAATCTCAATCGGCTTACTGTTGGCGACAGATTTATAATAAAGATTTCGATTGATCATTTTAATCACCTGATTTTTTATTTCTAATCTAGTTTAGCAATACTTTTGCATCCTAATGAAATTCTATAGAAGTATAGTTATGAAAGAAGGATACAATATACCATCTGTTTCTATTTTATCAGCGTCCTCTCAATTTAACAAATAATTGCAACTTGAAACGGATACCCACATAAAAAAGTGCGAGAGGAAAGCCGATTTTGAAAGCAGTTAAGAGTCTTTATTTTGGTAAACATGTTTATAAAAACGCTCGATTTTGTTCGGCGCTTCTTCTTGATGGATTTCGTGTTTTTCAAGTAGTTTGTAAAAGACTTTCTCGCCTTCTTCGTAATTCTTTACTTCATACTCTAGGTCGAAATCGGTGATGCCGCCGTAGAGGTTTTTGTCAAAAACGAGCAGACCATCTTGATAGTCTTTTTCTGCACGAATGGTTGTGAGCGCCCCAAACATTTCTAGCTCATTGTAGTCAACGCCAAGTTTTTCAAGCGAATCTCGAACTGAACCGGTGGGGATATTGGAACCATTTAAAATAGCTTCAGCTTGATCACTTCCGAGAATTTGCGTGGTTTCGAGCAAGCCTTTTCCTTCAGGAGTTTTTAAAGTGAGTTCAAATTGATCAGACCGTTTGCGGATTCTTAGAGCACTCTGCTTGTTCTTTAACGCAAAAACCCTTGTATCTAGGTAATAGTTGGTTTGTTCAAAAAAATCTTCTTCTTTTAAATGGAATAAGTCAATTAAATATTGGTATTCTTGTTCGGTTAGCATATTGCGGAATTCAATTTCGAGTTCTTGCAAACGAAACGCCTCCTTTTTCATAAAACACTCTTTGTTTCATAGTAGCATGAAAAAATAAAAAATACGAAGAAAGTGATGACTGCCGAACTGGAACGAAATGTGATAAAATAAATGAGGTAGAAAATGTAAATTTTATTTGAGGTGAGTTTTTGTGAGTCATTGGGAAGATTTCTTAGCACCTTATAAGCAAGCGGTTGAAGAGTTGAAAATAAAGCTCAAGGGGATGAGAGGACAGTTTCAGCTTGAAAATAACCACTCGCCAATTGAATTTGTAACTGGGCGTGTCAAACCGATTGCGAGTATTTTGGATAAAGCCAATCAAAAAAATATTCAGCTGGATCATTTAGCGGAGGAAATGCAAGATATTGCAGGCCTTAGAATGATGTGCCAGTTTGTAGATGATATCGAGACGGTCGTGCAGCTCTTACGCCAAAGACGTGATTTTCACATCGTTGAAGAGCGCGACTATATTGCGAATAAAAAACCGAGTGGGTATCGTTCTTATCATGTAGTGATTGAATATCCCGTTGAAACGATTCAAGGGGAACAAAAGATTTTAGTGGAGATTCAAATTCGGACGCTTGCGATGAATTTTTGGGCAACGATTGAACATTCGCTCAATTATAAATATCAAGGTGAATTTCCAGAAACGATGAATAAACGTTTGAAACGCGCAGCGGAAGCCGCCTTTCAGTTAGATGAAGAAATGAGTCAAATTCGTGAAGAAATCCAAGAAGCGCAAGTTTTCTTTTCTGAAAATAAAATCGCGCAAAAAGGAGAAACGATCAGGGGCTCTGAGGTTCCGAAAAAATAGTTGACTTGATAAAGGAGGAAACACTGTGAAGTATGTCATCACGTCTAAGGGGGATGAAAAGTCCAATTTGCTGAAACTCTCGATGATTGCGGAGTTCGGAGCTTACGAAGGAATGGTTTATGATGAAGCAGAGCCTGAAATCGTCATCTCGATCGGTGGAGATGGTACGCTTCTCGCTGCCTTTCATGACTACCAGGAGCGGCTCGCTGAAACGGCCTTTGTTGGGATTCATACGGGGCATCTTGGCTTTTATGCAGACTGGCGACCACATGAAGCGGAGCAACTAGTTGCCAAAATTGCGAAAGGGAAATTTGAGCGGGTGAATTATCCGCTTTTAAAAACAACGGTTTATTACAATACTGGAAAAAAGAAAGATGAATACTTGGCACTTAATGAGTCGACCGTTAAAAGCTCAGGCGGTCCATTTGTTGTGGATGTTGTAATCAATAGTACTCAATTTGAAAGATTTCGTGGCGATGGGCTTTGCATGTCAACGCCAAGCGGGACAACGGCTTATAATAAATCACTCGGCGGGGCTTTAATTCATCCATCTGTAAAATCCATGCAGCTCACCGAAATGGCCTCGATCAATAACCGAGTTTACCGGACGATCGGGAGTCCGCTTGTTTTTCCAACGCATCACCGCGTACATTTAAAGCCAGTGGATGATCGTGATTTCCAAATTTCGATTGATCATCTCAGCATTTTGCACCGGGATGTACATGAAATCATTTATGAAATTTCGGACAAAGAGATTCATTTTGCTCGATTGCGCTCTTTTCCTTTTTGGCGCCGAGTGCATGATTCCTTTATCGAAGACTAGGAGGAAATTGTGTTTTTAGAATGGATTGCAGAAGAAAAGGATACAGATTTGCTGCTTCGAACTTTTCTTCGTCACAAGCATATTTCAAAGCAGCTGCTTGCATCGGTCAAATATAACGAAGCTGGGAAAATTGAAGTGAACGGCCAGGAAGAGAACGTTTTATACCGTGTAAAGTGCGGAGATGAAGTACGTGTTACTTTTCCCCCCGAGAAGGAAAACGCTCAATTAATTGCCGAACACGATAAACTCGATATTCTTTACGAAGATGATTTCATTCTCGTCTTGAATAAAAAAGCAGGAATGGCTTCCATCCCCGCGCAGTTTCATCCAAGCGGCTCTGTGGCAAATCATCTGAAAGGCTACTACGAGACAAAAGGGATCGCCTCCGCGATCCATATTGTGACACGACTTGACCGAGATACATCTGGACTCATGCTGATTGCGAAGACACGCTTTGCTCATGCAAGGCTTAGTGAAACCCTTCAAAAGGGGCTTTTAAAGCGGCGCTACGAGGCTCTTGTATCCGGGAGGCTTCAAACAAATCAAGGCAGCATTGAAGCGCCCATTGGACGCAAAAGCGATCTTAGCATCATGGAACGCGTTGTGACAAAAGACGGAAAATATGCCAAAACCAATTTCAAACGCCTAGGGTGCTATCAAGGTTTCGATCATGTTGAAATTGAACTTGAAACGGGAAGAACCCACCAAATTCGGGTGCACTTTTCACACATTGGTCATCCTTTGCTCGGAGATGATATGTATGGTGGGAGCCTAGATTTGATTGCTCGGCAAGCGTTACATTCTTGCCATTTGCACTTGATTCATCCGTTTACAGAAGAATATCTCGAATTTAATATTCCGCTCTCGGATGATATTTTGGCGGTTCTTAGGCAAACTGAAAAAGAAATAGATTGAAAAAAATGGGCTGTCATGTGAAAATAGAAAGGGCAATCCGAAAATAGGAGGAGAAACAAAATGAATTTGACATTAGCTGGAAAAACGTATGTTGTAATGGGAGTAGCGAACAAGAGAAGTATCGCTTGGTCGATTGCGAAATCATTAAATGAAGCAGGGGCAGATTTAGTTTTTACATATGCTGATGATCGCGCGAAAAAAAGCATTGATGAACTGAAAACATCACTTCATGAAAATAATCATGAGGCACCTGTTGTTCAGTGTAATGTAAATGATGAAGAGGGAATCAAGAACGCTTTTGAAACGATTAAATCCGCAAAAGGAAAAATCAGCGGTCTTGCACATTGTATCGCATTTGCAAATAAAGAATTCTTGACGGGTGACTATTTAGAAGTGGACCGGGAAAGCTTTTTACAAGCACATGAAGTAAGTTCGTATTCGTTTACAGCTGTTGCACGCACATTGAAGCATCTAGATATGTTAACAGAAGATGCAAGCTTACTCACACTTACTTACCTTGGTGGGGAACGCGTGGTTGAAAACTATAACATTATGGGTGTTGCAAAAGCTTCACTTGATGCGTCTGTGAAATATTTGGCGATGGACCTTGGGAAAGTTGGCGTGCGTGTTAATGCGATTTCTGCAGGCCCAATTCGGACGCTTTCTGCAAGAGGCGTAAGCAGCTTTACGAAATCACTTTCTATCGTAGAAGAAAAAGCTCCACTACAACGTTCGACTGATCCAGATGAAGTGGGAGATACGGCTTTATTCTTATTTAGCCCGCTATCACGTGGGATTACAGGCGAAATGATTCACGTCGATAATGGCTATCATATCATTGGCTTCTAAAGCCTAAAAAACGCTCTAAGCGATTCGCTTAGAGCGTTTTTTTATAATTTGGATTAAGAGTTGCTGCGATGCTTGCCTGGCAAAATAAAATGTAAGAAAAAGCTAATGATAGCAAGAAGAAGCATGCTCCAAAAAACAAGATGAAGTCCTTGATACAAGATATCACGCAGTGGTGAAATTAAATCGGCAGCCACTTTTCCAGAAGTTTTCGGGCTGATGAGTAGATTTAAATTTGTGCGATTAAGGCCATCAAGGCTAGCAGCTCCAAATTGCTTTGCAAGAATCGAGTTGAAAATCGTGCCGAGGATCGCAACGCCAATCGTTTGACCAACTGTTCGGAATAAAGTGTTGGATGCCGTTGCAATACCAGTTTGGTGTTTTGGAACGGCATCTTGAACGGTCACAGTCGTTGTTGTGAAAATGATTCCGAAGCCAAAGCCCATCAAAGCACTATTTAAATAAAAGTAAAGATCCCCTGTGTCTTTCGGAAAGAGCGCCAGAATGATGCCGCTTGCGATTGTAAAAAGAATCCCAATGCCAACTGTTCGGCGGTTCCCAATTTGAGTGAGCCACTTGCCGCCAAGAAAAGACCCAAAAATCCAAGTGATAGAAAGTGGTGCGATCATTAAGCCTGCTATAGTGGCCCCGTGTCCGAGCATTCCTTGTGCCCACATCGGAATATAGACATTGATGCCAATTAAGAAAGCACTGACGAAAAAGCCGATTAAATTGCCAATCAATACCACCGGGTTCTTGAAAAGAACAAAAGGCATGATCGGGTCTTTTGCACGCTTCTCGACAAAATAAAAGCAAGCAAATAAAAGAATGGCGAGCGCAAAGAGAACAAGAACAAATGGCTCCGTCCATTGCAGCGTTTCTCCGGCGCGTTGTAAGCCAAACAGCAGCACTAAAAGCGCGACAGTAAAAATGGTGGCTCCGAGGTAATCGATTGGCAAGCGTTGTTTTTCAATGTCTTCTTTTAAGTATAGCCAGATGAGAACAATCGTTACGATGCCTACAGGAACATTGATGAAGAAAATCCAGTGCCAAGAAAGTTGATCGACGAGGAAACCACCTAAGAGCGGTCCAAAAACTCCAGCAATTCCCCAAGCAGATCCCATGAAACCAAGCACACGAGCACGTTTTTCAAAAGGATAGACATCGGCGATAATCGTCATGGTAGAAGGTAAAATCCCTCCGGCTCCAATTCCTTGAATGGCTCTAAAAATAATCAGTTGCTCCATATTTTGCGCAAAACCGCATAATACTGAACCGATAATAAAAATAAGCGTTGCAATCACAAAAATAAGCTTCCTGCCGTAAATATCGGATAATTTACCGTAAATCGGTACAGTGACGGCGGAAGTCAGTAAATAGACAGAGAATATCCAGTTCATAAGTTCAATGCCATTTAACTGGCTCACGATCGTTGGAATCGCCGTACTAACGATGGTTCCCTCGATTGCTGCCATAAATGTAGCAACGAAAACGGCAAGCGTGACAGCTTTCACTTTAGTTTGTTCCAAAACCTTACCTCCCTCTATCTCTATATCTCAAGGCATTATAGCACAAAACAGCTTTGTTTTAAATCACTCGAAGCACTTTTTTATGCCTTTGCTCCCAATTTTCGCTATAATGAGAAGGTGAAGGAGGCGAAGCACGTGACTTATCAACCAAATACAAAGGAAACGATGCAACTGATTCAAACTTTAACTGAAATTCCAAGTCCCACAGGGAATACGGCGATTATCATTCAAAAAATTGCCGAATACTTGGATAGCTTGAATGTTTCCTATATAAAAAATCATAAGGGAGGCTTAATTGTCACCTTGCAAGGGGAAAATCAAGCGAAGCACAGAATGCTTACGGCGCATGTGGATACGCTTGGGGCGATGGTAAAGGAAATTAAGGCGGATGGCAGGCTGCTGCTTTCGCTCATTGGCGGCTTTCGTTTTAATGCGATTGAAGGCGAATATTGCCGGATTGAAACGAGTTCGGGGAAAACTTACTCGGGCACCATTTTGATGCACCAAACGTCCGTTCATGTTTATAAGGATGCGGGAACGGCCGAGCGGAACGAGCGCAATATGGAAGTGCGGATTGATGCACGAGTTACAAATGCGGAGGACGTCAAGAAACTCGGGATTGGCGTTGGCGACTTTGTGTCGTTTGACCCGCGGACTGAAATTGTAAATGACGAATTTATTAAGTCACGCCATTTAGATGACAAGGCGAGTGTTGGCATGCTGCTGCGCCTCATCCAGCATATTCAAAAAGAAAAACTGGCACTTCCTTATACAACACATGTTTTGATTTCAAATAATGAAGAAATCGGCTATGGTGGGAATTCGAATATCCCGGAACAAACCGTTGAATATCTGGCTGTAGATATGGGAGCGCTTGGCGACGGGCAATCATCGGATGAATATACGGTTTCCATTTGTGCAAAAGATGGCTCTGGCCCGTATCATTATGGCTTACGTAAACATTTAGTGGAGCTTGCCGAAAGAGAAGAGATTGCTTACAAAGTCGATATCTATCCGTATTATAGTTCGGATGCAAGTGCTGCGATTCATGCTGGAAATGACATTATTCATGGTCTTTTAGGGGCTGGGATTGATGCTAGCCATGCTTACGAAAGAACGCATAAAGATTCGCTTTATTACACGGAAAAATTGCTTTATCATTATTTATTTTCGGAAATGGTAGACGAATAAAGAAGGAGCTGACGCAAGATGAATGTTCATGATTTTAAGGAAACGACGATGGCAGGAGAAGAAGTTGGTCTTAGCGAATTTAAAGGCAAAGTGCTTTTGATTGTAAACACGGCGAGTAAATGCGGTTTGACGCCTCAACTTGAAGGTCTCGAGCGACTTTACGAAACCTATCAAAATGAGGGATTTGAAATCCTTGGTTTCCCGTGCAATCAGTTTTTACGGCAAGATCCTGGCAGCAATGAAGAAATTCTGGCTTTCTGTGAGCGAAATTACGGGGTGACTTTCCGGATGTTCCAAAAAATTAAAGTGAACGGCAAAGAAGCAGATCCGCTTTATCAATATCTAGTAAAGGAGACGGGCGGCAAGAAAATTGAATGGAACTTTGCTAAATTTTTGATCGATCGAGATGGAAATCTTATTGAACGCTTCTCTTCGAAAACAAAACCAGAAGCGATTGAAACGAACATCCAAACGGCACTAGCTAAGTGATCGACGAGTTTTTTTAAAATGCGGCTAATTGATTTTAGTCGTATTTTTTTGGTTTCAGTTATGATATACTAGTGAGATGTGAAGAAATCGAGGAGGAATTGGAACGATGAGTCAGGATTTGCAAAAAGAAGTGGCAACACGCAAAACCTTTGCGATCATTTCTCACCCGGATGCCGGAAAAACGACCATCACAGAGCAGCTTTTGCTATTTGGTGGTGCGATTCGTCAAGCGGGTACGGTAAAGGGTAAAAAGACAGGGAAATACGCGACCAGTGACTGGATGGAAATCGAGAAGCAACGTGGGATTTCGGTTACAAGTTCTGTGATGCAATTTGATTATGAAGGTTTTCGGATTAATATTTTAGATACGCCGGGACACTCGGATTTTAGTGAGGATACGTACCGGACGCTTATGGCTGTTGATGCGGCTGTGATGGTTATTGATTCAGCGAAAGGGATTGAGGCGCAAACGATTAAACTCTTTAAAGTTTGTCGCATGCGTGGGATTCCTATCTTTACATTTATGAATAAAATGGACCGAGAAGGAAAAATGCCACTTGAGCTTTTATCTGAGCTCGAAGAAGTGCTCGAAATTGAATCTTATCCGATGAACTGGCCGATTGGAATGGGAAAAGAGCTTATGGGTTTATATGATCGGTATCATGGCGTTGTTGAACGTTACAGGGCTGAAGAGGGCGAAACGTTTCTTCCTCTTGGAGAAGATGGCGATTTAAAAGAAGCGCATCCGATTCAAAATTCAAGCTATTATACGCAAGCGCTTGAAGAAATCATGTTATTAGATGAAGCGGGAAATGAATTTAGTCGTGAACGAATCGCGTCAGGTGAATTAACGCCTGTCTTCTTTGGAAGTGCCTTAACCAATTTTGGCGTAGAAACATTCCTCAAAACTTTTGTGGATTTCGCGCCATCTCCATCGCCGCACGAAACAAATAATGGCGAACTACTTCCTGAAAACCCTCATTTCAGTGGTTTTGTCTTTAAAATTCAAGCGAATATGAATCCGGCACACAGAGACCGTATTGCTTTTGTGCGGATCTGCTCTGGTGAATTTGAACGAGGGATTGCAGTAACGCTCACGCGGACTGGGAAGCAAATGAAGCTTGCGAATTCGACACAATTTATGGCGGATGACCGGGAAAATGTGACGCGTGCTGTTGCTGGCGATATTATTGGTTTGTATGACACTGGGAATTATCAAATCGGGGATACGATTTCAAGTGGGAGCAAAACAATGGAATTTCCGAAATTACCACAGTTTACACCCGAACTGTTCATGAAAGTTTCCGCAAAAAATGTTATGAAACAAAAACATTTCCATAAAGGCGTTGAACAACTCGTGCAAGAAGGTGCGATTCAGCTGTTCAAAACTTGGCGAATGGAAGATTATATCATTGGTGCTGTTGGTCAGCTCCAATTTGAAGTATTTGAACATAGAATGCGCAATGAGTATAATTCAGAGATCATTATGGAACCGATCGGGAAGAAAATTGCTCGTTGGATTCGCGAAGAAGATGTGGATGAAAAACTATCGACAGCTCGAAGCATGCTCGTGAAAGACCGCTTCGATCAGCCGCTATTTTTATTTGAAAATGAATTTGCGATCAATTGGTTTAAAGATAAGAATCCAGATATTGAATTAACGGCTTTGCTTTAATTCATATTGACCACGTTGCTAAAAAGCAACGTGGTTTTTTTGCTATGCTATAATGAAAAAATAGATTGAAACAGATAAAGGGGGAAGATGACAGTGAAAGATGCTACTTATTGGGTTCAAAAATGGAAAAAGAAAGAAATTAGTTTGCCTGAATACTATACGGAGTTAAATCGAAAAGTCGAACAACAAAATCCAGCTTTGAATGCTCTTGTTGAATGGGATTTTGATGCTCTTCTTAAAGCGGTTCAAAACTTCAAAGTGACGGAAGAAGCACCGTTTTCTGGGTTAGCGATTCCACTTAAGATGCTCGGGCAGGAAAAAGCAGGTTGGAAGTCTACTTTCAGTTCGCGCTTATTCCCGGATAATCGTTCGGCGCAAACCTCTAATTTTACAAGTAAGCTAGAACAAATTGGTTTTATTCCTGCTGGGCAAACGAATGCGCCCGAATTTGGCTTTAAAAATATCACGGATCCTACGCTTTATGGCTCTGCGCGAAATCCGTGGAATTTAGATCATTCACCGGGTGGTTCAAGTGGAGGCGCTGCAGCGGCAGTAGCAAGTGGCTTATTTCCTATTGCAGGCGCGAGCGACGGCGGGGGCTCAATTCGGATTCCTGCTTCTTTTAGCGGATTAATCGGGCTAAAACCAACTCGTGGCGCAATGCCGAACGGCCCTGGGGGATTTCGTGGCTGGCAAGGTGCATCGATCGATTTCTCCCTAACGGTGTCGATGCGAGACACAGAAAAGCTATTTTATGCGATGCGAGGGAACGACAAAGTGGCACCTTACCACCCACCAAGAGAAGAGTGGGAAACGCATGTGTTTCCGAAACGTTTGAGAATCGCTTATTCGACGACTTCTCCTGTTCATTTGCCTGTTTCAAATGAAGCGAAACAAGCGGTCAAGCACATCTGCGAAGAATTGCAGGCGCTCGGACACGACGTTGTAGAGGTTCCTTATCCCGTTGATGGCAAGAAGCTCATGGCAAGCTATTATTTGATGAATGGTGCTGAAACTTCATCGATGTTTGCAGGAATTGAGGCGCAGCTTAAACGCAAAATGACAAGTGAGGATATGGAACTCATGACTTGGGGAATTTATCAATACGGGGAACGTCTCGCGGCGAAAAGTTATGTGCAGGCTCTCAATTTATGGGATCAAGCCGCGTTCAAAATGGAAGAATTATTCCAGACGTATGATTTATTTTTAAGTCCGGCAACGGCTTTTTCCGCGCCGAGAATTGATCAGGAACTTCAAAGTGATGAAATTCGTGCGCGACTTCAAATGGCCGATCAACTGAGTGAAGCAGAACTCGCTGACTTAGTCGATGCCATGTTTGAAAAAAGTTTGACGCTAACGCCGTATACGCAACTGGCGAATTTAACAGGTCAGCCTGCAATTAGTTTACCAACACACGTAACGGCAGAAGGACTTCCGCTTGGCATTCAATTTATGGCGTCAAAAGGAAGAGAAGATCTGCTACTTGGAGTGGGAAAAATCTTAGAAGAAAGAGAGCAGTTCAAGTTGCCACAAGCCTACAGCTGAAATAAGTAAAGATTGACTTTCACAAATTCACATGCTATGATAACAAAGTAAAATTTGATAATCTTTTTGACAGATGTCAAAGGGGAGTAGCACTGATTTTTAGGAATCAGGATAAAATCGTCATTACATGGATACGGCGTATTCATCGGTTTTATTAACATGTCACATGTCAGCGAGACCTTTGCCCATAAACCGGGTGAGGTCTCGCTTTTTTTATCCTCACTCGGACTGTTAAAAATGAAGGGGGATTTTTTATGGATACTGCAATGTTACTCGAATACGGCTGGGTACTTCTCGTACTAATTGGGCTAGAGGGGATTCTTGCCGCTGATAACGCCGTTGTTATGGCCGTTATGGTCAAACATTTACCGGAAAAACAACAAAAACGAGCTCTTTTTTATGGCTTACTGGGAGCTTTCGTGTTCCGCTTTACGGCGCTCTTTTTAATTTCCTTTTTGGCAAACGTTTGGCAAGTGCAGGCGCTCGGTGCGATTTATTTACTTTACATTGCCATCAGCCACATTGTGAAACACGCGAAAGGGGCGGAAGACACAGGTAAAGCGAAGCAAAAGAGCGGTTCTGGCTTTTGGATGACCGTCTTGAAAGTCGAAGTAGCGGACATTGCCTTTGCGATTGATTCCATGCTTGCAGCGGTTGCCCTAGCGATTACACTACCAAGAACCGGCTGGGGAGAAATTGGCGGAATTGATACAGGTCAGTTCATTGTGATGTTCCTTGGTGGGCTAGTGGGACTTATCATCATTCGCTTTGCAGCAACGCAATTTGTTAAGCTACTTAAAAATTACCCATCTCTTGAAACAGCAGCCTTTCTGATTGTCGGCTGGGTGGGCGTTAAACTAGTTGTTTATACTTTATCGCATGAAAGCCTTGCGATCATTCCACATGCGTTTCCAGAGTCAAAATTATGGAAATTGACTTTCTGGGGTGTCATGATTTTGATCATCATCGGGGGATGGCTCGTTTCCGTTCGACAAAAGAAAAAACAAAATCAGTCATAAAAAGCTTAACAAGGACAAATAAAAAGTATAAAATGAGAAGGTATGTATGAGGAAAGCGTACAACCTTCTTAAATTTAGAAAGAAATGTTGGTGGAGTAAATTGGACTTCTCGATTCTAGCAGAATATGCTTGGGTGTTTGTGGTTCTTGTCGTTTTAGAAGGAGTTCTTTCGGCCGATAATGCGGTTGTTATGGCTGTTATCGTAAAAGGGTTGCCGCATGACAAACAGCGTAAAGCCCTTTTTTACGGGTTGCTCGGCGCTTTTGTTTTTCGTTTCATTGCGCTTTTTTTAATTTCTTTTCTCGTCAAGATTTGGGAAATCCAAGCTATCGGTGCACTTTATTTGCTTTACCTTGCGATTAAACATATTGTAGATTTAAAACGAGGAAAAAAAGAAGAAACGAAAGCCGAGGAAGAAGATCGGAAGACGGTTTCATTTTGGGGAACTGTGTTTCGTGTTGAATTAACGGATATTGCTTTCGCGCTTGATTCAATGCTTGCTGCAGCTGCTCTTGCGATGACGCTTCCAGACTTCGGAGATTTCCACATTGGTGGAATGAATGGTGGTCAATTTATCGTGATGTTCCTTGGCGGACTTGCTGGGCTCATCGTTATTCGGTTTGCGGCTACACAAGTTGTGAAGCTGCTTGAGCGTTATCCAACGCTTGAAACAGCTGCTTTTCTGATCGTTGGCTGGGTAGGCATCAAGTTAGCCATCTACACGCTTTCGCACCCTTCCGTAGGTATTTTAGATGAGCATTTTCCAGAAACAACAGCATGGAAAGCTGTTTTTTGGTCCGTTATGATAATAATTGGGTTAGGTGGTTATGTCATTGCCAGAAGAAAAGAAAAAACCAGAACAAAGAGACTGTATCTCGAAAATAAAAATATCCGGAATAAAATTCGTATTATCTTATCTCGCATGACACCTGTTCAAATTATTATTGCGTATTATTTTTTCGCGGTCACGATAGCGACGATACTCTTAAGTTTACCGTTTACGCAAAAGCCAGGCGTACATGTCTCTTTTATCGATACTTTATTTACTGCAGCGAGTTCTGTTAGTGTGACAGGGCTTGCAACCATTGATGTTGGTCAAATTTACAGTACAGCAGGCATTTGGGTATTGATGGGGATTTTTCAACTGGGTGGACTAGGTGTTATGATGCTCAGCACATTCTTTTACTTAATTTTACGACGAAAAATTGGCTTAAAACAACGTCAGTTAATCATGACTGATACGAATCAATATACGATGAGCGGTATGGTACGCATGTTGCGTGAGATCCTATTTTTAATTTTAGGCATTGAGCTTGTCGGAGCTGTTGTTTTAGGACTTTATTTCATTCCGTTTTACCCTACATTTGGAGAAGCGATGTTTCAAGGCTTGTATAATTCCGTTTCGCTTGTTACAAATGCCGGTGTTGATATTACAGGAAATTCTCTGATGCCTTTTGTAAATGATTATTTTGTGCAATTTATTTCGATCTTGCTGATTATTGCAGGGGGAATTGGGTTTCCAGTTTTACTTGAAACACGTCGTTTCTTGTTCGAAAAAAATTCTCTTTACCCATTCCGCTTTTCTTTGTTTGTCAAAGTCACCACCGTTACTTACATGGCTTTGCTCGTTGTCGGGGGATTACTCATCTGGTTGATGGAATACAATCATTTTTTCAAAGGAGGAAGCGCAGCAGAAGGCTTTTTCAATTCGATGTTTCTTTCTGCGACGTCAAGAAGTGCCGGCTTGCAAACGATTGATGCCGGTTCACTTACGATCCCCACTTTGATTGTCGTTTCGATTCTGATGTTTATTGGTGCTTCTCCAAGTTCTGTTGGCGGCGGGATTCGAACAACAACTTTTGCCATTGTGATTCTCTTTTTGGTGTCGGTTATTCGTGGCAGAAATCACATTTATGTATTCGGCCGTGAACTTTACCAAGAAGATGTTCGGAAGTCGCTTGCGGTCACATTATTTGCAGGCATTCTTTGCTTTTCGGCGATTATTTTGCTTGCCCAGACCGAGCAGGCAACGTTGATTGAAATTATTTTTGAAGTCTTTTCTGCTTTTGGAACCTGCGGATTGACGCTTGGACTTACGCCAAACTTAAGCCTAGCTGGCAAAGTGATTGTTATTCTACTCATGTTTATTGGGCGCGTGGGGATTATGTATTCGATGCTCAGCTTGCGCAATAAAAATGAACCTAAAAATGCGATTCGCTTACCGAAAGAAAAAATCATCACAGGTTAAAAAACGATCAACGAAGCTCTAGGCTTCGTTGATCGTTTTTTTCTATTGTACATCTGGATGTTTTGATTGAAAGGTGCTGATTGAAGCGGTATGACTCATTTTTTCGTAAAACAGCCGATTGTCTTTTCGGAAGAAGTTCACGATTAAGTGTAGCACAAATAAGAAAAACACCAAAAATGAAATAAAGAACAGAATCAACAGAATTTGTGGAGTAGCCATTTCTTGAACTTGTTGATTGAGCGGAACTAAAATTAGTCCACCAAGTAAATAATACAGGAGCGCATAACGCCCTAATAATTGCCAAAAGCTTACTCGTGTTCCAGAAACATTTGCAATTCGTATGCGTACGATCCATTTGCCGGGCGTAAAGCCATTTGTGATCGTGGGGAAAATAATAAAATAAAGAAAAATGATTACGATAGTATAAAAAATATGCTGATAACTGTTTCCTCGCGTTTGTGAAACCACTTGCTCGGACAATAAATGTGTCAAAGTCAAAATAAAGCCAATGATCCCGATGAAGAACCAGTCGATCAAATAAGCTAAAAGTCTGCGAATATAGCTGACGCGTTCGCTTTTTTGAGTGCTTAGAGAATCAATAGCTTCTCGTGTTGGAAGGAAAAATGTGAAAAGTGGGGCCATAAAGAAGCCAATCACACCGCCAAGCGTATTGAGCATTAAATCATCGACATCAAATAAGCGGTAAGCGTGCGGATAAATCCCATAAATGCCCGTTAACTGAGTAACTTCAAAGAAAAGTGAAATGAGAAAAGAAATAATAAGTGCTTTTTTGAAAGAAATGCGGAAATAATAACGCAAATAGACACCAAGAGGAAATAGTAAGAAAATATTAAAAACTGGCTGAATTACAACATTTTGAATCATAGCTCGCAAATAAGTAGCTGGATTTGAAAAATCAAAAACGGTTTGATCCAGAAATTCTCGTACAAAAGTAAAAGGAATAAGTTGAGGCGTCGGAGCTTTCATTTGAGCGACGTCTTGCATCTCTGGAAGAGGGAGTAACGTCAAGAAAAACGCGGACATCAAGTAGAAAATAAAAGTAAAGATGATAAAAACACGCATGAATGTGATACTGCCAAATTTTCGATAGGAATAAATGGCAAAAGGAATGGTGAGAAATAGAGCGAGAAATGGGAACAAAATTAGTGCAACTTCAATTGGGAATAAATAACTGGACATCAAAAAGATCCTCTCTGTGAAAAAAATAAGTCTGCCACTAGAAGAATCAAGCAGCAAACTTATTTTAACTCAATATCGCGAAATTGACTAATAACTTTCATGTGAAAAGCTTTTGTTTCGTCGCAAGAAGTTTTTCATTTTGTTTATCCGAAGTTCCACGACGGGCTGGACAAGCGTTGTAACAATATTTGTTGAAAGTAGTGCCGCTAAACTGAAGGCAAGCACCATTAAAATCATAAAGGTTTCAAAGTTATAGCTGATATTTGACATTCCAGCTTCACGGAGAGATTTAATAAAGAAGCCGTGTAGTAAGTATACATAGAGCGTGTTTTTACCCCATTTTGTAAAGAAGAATTGTCTTTTTGGAACAAAAGTAAAGAAAGCGGCAATTGATGCAAAGCTAATCGCGTAAATCAAAACGCGCATGAGCAATCCAAGCACTTTCGCATCCACAAATTCGCCGTAAGGTTTAGAACCTAAAAACCAATCTTCATCAAGTCCAGGATTTACTAAAATGAATCCAAGAATAGCTATGAAAATAGCTCCGCCAATGATTTTGGCTGCATTTTTCTGTAGATAGAGGAAATGTTCTTTTTTAAGGAAAAATCCAGCTAGGAAAAATGGGAAGAACACAAAAGTTCGCGATAAGCTTAAGTAGCCATCAATGGAATCTACGTAACCTGCAAGAAGTCCGACCACAATAGCTATGGAAAGGGAAGTAGCAGGTTTTAATTTGGAAAATACATAAAGCATTAAATTCCAGAAAAATAAGCTAAGTAAGAACCAAAGAGACCATTCCGGATCTAAAAAGGTCAGTGAGAAGCTATCTTCGCTAAGTAGAAAATAATAAAAGACAGAATAAATCGATTGGAAAAGCAAATAAGGTAAAATCAATTTTTTCATCGTTTTCATTAAATAGCCAGATTTCCTAAAGCCTTTGGCAAAATAGCCAGAAATTAAAATGAAAGCTGGCATGTGGAAAGTATAAATCATACTGTAAAGTATCCGTACGCTGTCGTGTTCTGAGACAAAGGGTTGTAATAAATGTCCAAACACAACAAGAAAAATAAGAATAAATTTTGCATTGTCAAAATAATAGTCGCGTGGCTTAACAAGTTTGTTTTCAGTCATAAGAGTTCACCGCACATTCCTTTCTATGTATAGAGTCGGTTACTATATATTTTCTCATATTGAGGTAACAATAAACCGACAATCCAGTGACAAAATGATGAATAATTTATTAAATCGTAAAAAAACCCTAAGCAAGTCCTGCTTGCTTAGGGTTTAAAGTGGATTATTTTACAACATGTTCAAGTGCTGAAACTTGAATATGCCCATCTTGATCGAGTGTTGCAGTTAAGCTAGAAACGTCATCTGAATCAATCATCACATCAGCAATTTGATCTTCCAAGTGTTCTTGGATCGTTCTTCTTAGCGGACGTGCACCAAACTCAGCATCATAACCTAAATCAATCAATTTTTTCTTCACATCTTCAGAAACTTCAATGTGCATATCATTTTGTTTTAACATGTCATTTAAATCAGCAATCATCAAGTCGACAATTTGCATCAAATCTTCTTTTTCAAGACTGTTAAATTCAATAACACTATCTAACCGGTTCAAAAATTCAGGTTTGAAGTAGTAACCGAGTCGACTCAATAAGTCTGAACTTTTTTCAAGTTTATCTAGGTCACTGCTTGTATTAAAGCCAACTGAAGCTTCGTGAGATCCTGTTCCTGCATTACTTGTCATAATGATTACAGTATCTTTAAAGCTTACCGTCCGACCTTGTGAATCCGTCAAACGGCCATCTTCTAAGATTTGCAAGAACATGTGTTGAACATCAGGATGCGCTTTTTCCATTTCATCAAGTAACAAAATGCTGTAAGGATTGCGACGAACTTTTTCAGTTAATTGACCCGCTTCATCGTGACCCACGTAGCCTGGAGGCGAACCAATAAGTTTAGAAACACTGTGTTTTTCCATAAACTCAGACATATCGAGACGAATCATCGCGTCTTCTGAACCAAATAATTCATTAGCGAGCGTTTTGCCGAGTTCTGTTTTACCGACCCCAGTAGGACCGACGAACAAGAATGAACCGATAGGGCGGTTTTTCACTTGCAAACCAACCCGACTACGACGGATTGCTTTCGCAACTTTTTGAACGGCTTCTTTTTGCCCGATCACCTTGTCATTTAAATGCGCTTCTAAATCTTTCATTTTCGATTGTTCATCTTGTTCGAGACGACCAACCGGAATGCCCGTTCTTTCTTCAATTAGAACTTGGATATCTGAAGCTTGAATAACAGGGCGTTCTGAAATACCTGCTTCATTTTTATTTTCCTTCAAACGAGTAATTTCATCCCGAACCGTTGCAGCTTTTTCATAGTCCTCATTTTTAAGCGCAGCATCTTTTTCATTTTCCAAGCGTTCAAGTCGCTCAGCAACTGTCTTATCATCCATTTTTTCAATCGTAAGGTTGTATTTTGAACCCACTTCATCCATCAAATCAATGGCTTTATCAGGTAAGTGACGATCTTGAATGTAACGAGCACTCAAATCAATCGCTGCTTGTAAGCTTTCTTCTGAATAAACAACTTCATGGAAATCTTCATAACGATTCTTTAACCCTTCTAGGATAGTCAGTGTAGCTTCCTTGGAAGGTTCATCTACCATAACTGGTTGGAAACGACGCTCAAGCGCAGCATCTTTTTCGATCTTCCGATATTCATTTAAGGTTGTTGCACCAATCATTTGCAGTTCGCCTCTTGCAAGAGCTGGTTTCAAAATGTTCCCAGCATCCATTGAGCCTTCAGCTGAACCTGCTCCAACAATAGTATGCACTTCATCAATAAATAAAATCGTATTTTTACGCTCTGTTAATTCTTCGATTAATTTTTTCATACGTTCTTCAAATTGACCACGAATTCCAGTTCCCGATACAAGTGAAGCCACATCAAGTAAAATCACTTCTTTACCGAGTAACTTATTCGGAACTTTTCCTTCAACAATGGCTGATGCTAAACCTTCAACAACAGCGGTTTTACCAACACCAGGTTCCCCAATTAAGACGGGGTTATTTTTATTTCGGCGGTTTAAAATTTCAATGGTTCGTTTGATTTCTTCATCACGACCAATGACGGGATCAAGTTTATTATTTTTAGCAAGATCCGTTAAATTGGTACCAAATTCATCAAGCAAACCACCACCGTTTCCTGGTGCTTGGGTTTGAACTTGACTTTGTCTTTCACGGTTTGTATCACTTTCTGCGCCGAAGTTTGGATTTCTGCTTCCATTTAATTGACGGAAAAAGTCGTCGAATGGAGAAGAACCAAAGCCTCCTTGCAAGTTGTTTTGATTGCGGTTTTTAAGTTCAGCGTAGCAAGACTCGCAAAGCGGCATCTCGACGTGCTGTCCATTTATATTCATATATAACTGAATGCGTGCTTCATTCTGTTTACAATTTTGACATAACATAAAGTAAATTCCTCCTTTGGAAGAGTAAATAGTGGTTCAAAGATTAGTTTTTGACTTTGACTATCTTTGACCTTATGATTTTATTATACACTGACCTTTTCTGACTTTCAAGTGTTTTGCTTAAATTTTTTATTATTAACTAAAAAAAAGTTAGTGACAAGTTTCAAAACTGCGACAAAGCGCTAAAGGCCATGTCAAAATTCAAATGAATAAGAAGATTGGAGTGAGGATATTGGATAAGTTTACTGAGGTAGATGAAAAATTAATGTCGCTTTTAGTCAAACAAGACGATTTTCTTGTTCACACACTTCAAAATAGCCAAGCAGCGGGGCTCCCACCGATTGAAGTTTCACCAGCGCAAGGTCAATTTTTATATCTGTTAACGAAATTGAGCGGGCTAAGCGAGTTCTTGAAATAGGCACTTTAGCAGGCTATAGTACACTTTTTTGCAAAGGGGCTTCAAAATGAGGGGGGATAGTGAAATTGTCACGCTAGAGTATGATCCACAGATTGCGAAAGTAGCTCAGAAAAATTTTGAGGAAAGTCCGTATCAAGAAAAAATACAATTGATGGTTGGTGAAGCTAAAAATAGTCTTGCTGAGCTTGTTCAGGAGAATGCTGAACCATTTGATATCATCTTTATTGATGCAGACAAAGTGAATAATCCTCTTTATCTCGACTACAGCCTTCAACTAGCAAAAAACGGCAGTTTAATCATTGCTGATAACATTATCCGAGAAGGTGAAGTCTTGAACGAGTTCTTGGCATCCGGGGGTATTTAGAAAAAATAGCAGCAGAACTTTCGCTTGAATCAGTGGCCATTGCAACTATCGGCATAAAGGGAATTGATGGGTTTAGTCTTTCAGTTGTGACGAAATAGAATTAAAAAACCTTCCCACGCGGGGAAGGTTTTTTAATAAATAGGAAGTGCTGCTAGTAAGATAAAAACAAACAGTAGATGCGATATATAAAGCATAATCAAACTTGGACGCCAAACATAAAGCAAATTCCAAAAAAGAGAAGCAACGAAAATGCCAATGACCAGTGCCGGATTACCGCTAAAGCACATAAACAGTGTGATTAGTAAAGTAGAAACTAATACGGCAAACCAAGTTGCATAAGAATCTAATAAACGCTGTAAAACAAAGCCGCGCCAAAAAATTTCCTCTCCTGGAACAATCGCTATAATCATTAAAATCCAAATGAACCAATTGTCGGTTGAAAATTTATTAAAAGCTGAATGAACGGCACCGTTTAAGCCAAACGGCATAAATTTTAAAATAAAGGCACCTATGTAAAATACGATATACAAAACGACTGCTGAAAAAATAGCAGGAATGAATCCTTTTAAGACTGAAGACTGTTTGCTTAAATTCACATTGAAAATGCCAAAACTAAGTAAAAACAGCATTGCTGCTCCGTACATATACCAGAAACTTTTAGTATAGTTGAATGTTACGAAAATTAATCCTGCTGCAAGCACTAATCCAAGGATTAATTTAAAATCTATTCTGTTGCTTCTAATCACGATAACACCTCTTCAAACATTTCTACTCTTTACTTTAATCGAAAAGCCGTATTTTGGCAACAATTCCTGTTAAAAAGAGTTTTTTTTATAAGAGTTTGCTATAATGAAAGGGGAAGTTTTGCTTGAAATAAGCAAAGGAGTGTTACCGTGTTAGAGAAAAACTATAAATTTTTATTATGGCTTTATATTTTATGGTTCTTGGCAAGTGTACTTTTGATTTCGCTTGGAATTTTGCCAAGTAGCATGACGAGGATTCATTCGATTTTTTTAATTTTTACTGGTATTTTCGCAACGGTCTTTTTTATCATGCAATATGGCAAAGGCTTAGGGTCTGCCATTACGATTTTAATTTTTGTTGTCACAACGAGTATTGAATGGATGCAGCTTGGTTTTGCCGATGAAAATTACGCTGGGAATTATGGCTTTACCATTCAAGGGATCCCAGTGACTTTTGGTTTTATTTGGATTGGTTTAATAGCCGGGACACACGTGATTGCAAGGGAGATCACCCTTAAGGTGAAAATTGATTGGTTGCGAGGAGGCATGTACTCAGTGATTGCCGCGACGATGGTGATGATTTTTGAAGTGCTAATCGAGCCAATTTCGGTTCAAACGAAGCAGCTACCATTTCTCGGTAACGGATTAACCGTTTTGCAGTTTTCGGATATTGCGAATTGGTGGCTACTCGGACTGATTCTACATTTAATGATTTATTTTATTTTGAGTTTGACGGACAAATGGGAAAATTTGAAGTATCCGGATCTAAAATCTGAAATCGTCGTTGTTTACTGGATTATATTGGCATTCTTCATCTTTTTGTCCTTTTACGCTGACCTTTGGGCATCCATTAGTGTCGGGCTCGTTGCCAATATTATTTTCACGATTTGTTACTATTTTAGTTTGGATAATAAAAAGGGCGAGCACACGTCAAAAAAAGAATCAGAGACATAAAAATAGAACAGGAAACGAAAGCATCCATTACGAATGGCTTGAGCTTTTGTTTTCTGTTCTTTTTCTATTTATCTGGATTTTTTGCATCTTTCTTAACAATTCTTTTAACCGCATATTTGGCACTTTCCATTATGTAAGGCAGAGACGTGCCAGTGTGAGCACTAGTTCCAACAATAAATAGGTTTTTAAATTGCTTATGTAACTGATTTACGGGGTTTCCCATTCCAGTTTGTCTAAAGGATTGCATCATTCCGAAAACGGCACCCAGATGGATGTGAAAATCCTTTTCCCATTCTTTTGGCGTAATCACGTGCTCTTCAACGATATGTTTCTCTAAATCATCCAACTGTAACTTTGTCTTCACAGTTTCAAAAATTTTATTTCTAAACGATTTACGTTCTTGATCCCAGTCGATTTGACTCTCGTTGTTAGGGACGGGGACCATAATTCGAATTGCTGAATGTCCAATTGGAGCCATTGTGGTATCCGTTACAGAGGGATTTGTGATGTGGATAGAAAAATCATCTGAAAGAACCTTTAAATTTGTTGTTTCATCTGTGTGAACCTTGTAGTTTTCAGGAAACAAGACGGTTTGGTGGTCAATTGGTAAAAGTGTATTCAGTCCTAAATAAATTACAAAAGCACTGGCTGAATATTTTTTTTTGGGTATTTTAGTTTTGAATTTCAAAGGTTTGTCAGTTACAAAAAGGTTTTTTATAGCATAGCTTAAATCCGCATTTACGATATAGTGATCGGCTTGTACGGAACGACCATCTTGCAACTCGATTCCCGTGATTTCGTGTTTAGATGTATGGATTTTTGCAACACCACTATTCAAGTGAATCCGGCCATGGTATTCTTCAATGACTGTTTGCATCGCCTGTAAAATTTGACTTTGCCCGCCAGTGGGATGGAAAGAACCATAGTAATACTCAGAAAATGGAAGCACGCTATAAATGCCTGGGATTTCCCAAGGAGACATCCCCATATATTTCATCTGAAAGGTGAAGGCGAGCTGTAACTCCTCGTCTTCAAAGTACTTCGAGGTTTCATCAATTAAAGTTCGCCCAATGGAAAGGCTGGGGATCGCTCGAAGCATCGTCGGACGCAGAAAATCGATTAAGCTTCCAAAGCTATAATCTAATAGTGGTGTCAAATAAAGAATTTTCTTGGCATTTCCGCTCATAAATTGGTAAAAGTTCGTTTCGTTGCCAGGGAAAACGCGATTTAATTCACGAAGGGTCGCTTTCTGATTCCCGGAAGGAGCAAAGGTTTTGCCAGACGGAAAAAACAATCGATACAAAGGATCGATTGGTAACAAAGTCAAGTAATGATGTAAACTGCGGTGCGAATTGATAAACAGCGAAGTGAGCTGATGGGGCATTGTAAGGGAGGAAGGCCCTAAATCAAACGAATAGTTTCCGAGTGAGAGCTTGCTCGTTCGCCCGCCAACCACGCTGTTTTTTTCAAAAATATCTACTTGATAGCCACTTGCAAGAAGGCGCATAGCTGTTGCTAAACCACCTGGACCTGCACCGATAATTGCTACTTTTTTTGGCATTCTTTGTTCACCTTCCATTAAAAAAATCCACTAAAAAAGCGCAACTTTAACAAGAAACCGTTAATTTTGCGCTTTTAATCAGTCGTTGTTTGCTGAATGAATGATTTTATAGTTTTTATGATTGACCACAGTTTTTTCTTCCATACCAAGGTCATTAAAGTTTTCCATATAAGTTAAATCGACAATTACAGAGTTTTCATTGATTTTTTCAACAATTCCAGTTAAGCCGTCCTTGAATTCAATAATATCGCCGACCTGCGCTTTTGCCATCTTTATCACTCCTGCTATAATTGATTGGGAAACCGTTTTTTTATGAAATACTAATAGTTTCAGTCTGCACTAAAATTTTAATAATTGCAACTAATATGGCTGTTAATCTATGGAGGGAAATAAGGTATGACTGATATTAAAGGAAGAAATAGGTTTTTTGCTGGGACATAAAATAGCCCGAAAAGGCGTGAGTTATTGCCTTTTCAAGCTAATTCGGATAAAATAGAATAGTAACGATTTTTTTGGCCAAAAAATGCGCGTGAAATAGTTGTAACAAAGGCAAAAAAATGGTAGTCTTTTAAATTGAGAGATAGCCTTTTTTGTTAAAATTCCTTTTTTGGTGAAAAAGGTCACATTAAAATTTCTTTGATAAAGGAGAATGTCAATATGGAACAAGCAAGTTTTGTAGTTATCGATGAAACAGGAATTCACGCCCGTCCGGCGACTTTACTCGTACAGGCGGCAAGCAAATACAGCTCTGATATTAACCTTGAAAACTCTGGTAAATCTGTAAACCTTAAATCAATCATGGGTGTTATGTCACTTGGAGTTGGCAAAGGCGCTGAAATCAAAATCACTGCTGAAGGTAGTGACGAAAAAGAAGCGATTGAAGGTTTAACTGAGGTACTTAAGAAAGAAGGCATGGCTGAATAATGGTAAAAGAGTTGAAAGGGATCGCAGCATCTGACGGGATCGCCATTGCGAAAGCTTATCTGCTCGTTGAACCAGATTTATCTTTTGAAAAATCTGAAGTGGCTGATGCAGAAAGCGAAGTTAAACGTTTTCAAGATGCCGTATCAATTTCACAATCTGAACTTACAAAGATCCGCGAACAAGCTGCTAAAAGTTTGGGTGAGGATAAAGCACAAATTTTTGATGCGCATTTGTTAGTTTTAGGTGACCCTGAAATGATCGGGCCGATCGAAGAAAATATTAAAAATAACAAAGTGAATGCAGAAGCTGCATTGCAAGAAACAACGGATATGTTCATTGGCATGTTTGAGTCGATGGACAACGAATACATGCGTGAACGTGCTGCGGATATTCGTGACGTGCGTAAACGTATTCTTTCTCATCTGCTAGGTGTAACGATTCCAAATCCAGCACTGATTGATGAAGAAGTAGTAGTTGTTGCGAAGGATTTAACGCCTTCTGATACAGCACAACTTAATCGTCAGTTCGTAAAAGGATTTGTAACAGATATCGGTGGGCGTACATCGCACTCCGCTATCATGGCTCGTTCGCTTGAAATTCCAGCGGTTGTTGGAACAAAAGAAGTAACAGCAGATACGAAAAAAGACGATATGGTTATTATTGATGGACTTGAAGGTAACGTTATCATTAATCCGTCTGACGACCAAATTGCTCACTACAAAAAAATCCAATCTGACTTTGAACTTCAAAAAGCAGAGTGGGAAAAACTTAAAAATGAATCAACTGTTTCGAAAGATGGAGTTCACGTTGAGCTTGCAGCTAACATCGGAACGCCAAACGATTTAGACGGTGTCATTTCAAATGGTGGGGAAGCGATTGGTCTTTACCGTACAGAATTCTTGTACATGGGTCGCGATAATTTCCCAACTGAAGAAGAGCAATACGAAGCTTATAAAGCAGTTCTAGAAGGAATGGAAGGGAAATCTGTTGTTGTTCGTACGCTTGATATTGGTGGAGACAAAACACTTCCTTACTTAGATCTTCCAGAAGAAATGAATCCGTTCTTAGGATTCCGTGCGATTCGACTTTGCTTTGCAAATGAAGATTTGTTCCGCACACAATTACGTGCTCTCTTGCGCGCAAGCGTTCACGGCAAACTTAAAATTATGTTCCCAATGATTGCAACAGTTGCTGAGTTCCGTCAAGCTAAAGCGATTTTACTCGACGAGAAACAAAAGCTAGTTGCTTCTGGAACTGACGTGAATGAAAATATTGAACTTGGAATCATGATTGAAATTCCGGCCGCAGCTGTTCTTGCCGATCAGTTTGCAAAAGAAGTAGACTTCTTCTCTATCGGAACAAATGATTTAATTCAATATACAATGGCGGCAGACCGCATGAATGAACGTGTTTCTTATCTTTACCAACCCTACAACCCATCTATCTTACGTTTAGTTAAAAACGTAATTGATGCTTCTCATAAAGAAGGAAAATGGACGGGAATGTGTGGGGAAATGGCTGGAGATCAAACGGCGATTCCGCTTCTGCTTGGAATGGGACTTGACGAATTTTCGATGAGTGCTTCAAGCATTTTGAAATCTCGTTCATTAATCAAACGTTTAGATCAAACAAAAATGGTTGAGCTTGCTGATGAAGCTCTTAACCAAGCAACAGCTGAAGAAGTGGTTGCACTTGTTGAGAAATATACTGCTGAATAAGCGACTACAAAGACTGAGGATTTTTCCTCGGTCTTTTTTTTATGTAGAACGAATGGACTAAACATGGTATAGTAAAACTGTGATTTTAGAATTGGCTGATAAATAAACATCAGACACTAAAAGACAATAGCATAAAAGACATAAAGGGGAGAACAGAATGAAAAAATGGATGGTTGTAGTCAGTTTAGTCATGGTCATGTTTTCAGGACTTACGGCTTGTGGAACAAATCCGGAATCGAGTCAGTCTGGACATGAAAAGCAAACGAAGAAAGTTGTTAAACAAGTTAAGTTGTCAGTAAAAAGTGACAAAGTGGAAACAGATGATCACGGGAAATTTACGGTTTCTGGGAAGACAGAACCGGGAGCTACACTTTATAACAACGGAGAAAGAGAAACGACGGCTGACCAAGATGGGAACTTTGAATTTAGTGATGACGTAACAGCAGACGAAGACTATCAAGTTGTAGTTACTGCAAAAAAGAAAAAAATGAAGCAAAAGAAAGTAGAAGTTTCGGTTGTATTGAGTAAAGGCTATTTGGCTTTTAAAGCTGAAGAAAAAGCGAAAGAAGAACAAACACAAATTGAAGAAGAACATGAAAAGAATGAAGCAGATCGATTGCTTACAGCAGCGGAAAGCAGCTTGGGGAATACTGATTTAGACCGAGCAAAGGATTACATCACAAAGAGTAAGTATTTGACGATGTCCGATTATAGTTATCGTATTGACGGGGTCTGGGATAAGATCTCTGCGAAGCAAGAAGAATTAGCACAACAAGAGGAAGCACGAAAGAAAGAAGCAGTTCGAAAGAAAGAAGAAGCAAGGGAACGTGAAAAACAAGCAGCCGCAAAAGCAACTAAAGAGCGCCAAAGTCCAAATAGCGGAAACTCCGGTTCATCAAATGGGCAGGCAGCAGGAGATAAAAATGAACAACAAGTTCTTGTTACAGCGACGGGATCGAAATACCATAACCACAAATGTGGCAATGGGACTTATTATCCAGCGACACTTAGCGAAGCAAAAGCACGTGGCTTAACGCCTTGTTCTAAGTGTTATCGATAACGCGCTCAACTCTGCGAGAGCTTTGTCAAAAGACGAGGCTCTTTTTTATATGTAGTGATAGTAGAAAACAGAAAAATATGCTATAGTAAATTTGTTCCATTTGTTCAATTGTATTCAATCGAGAAACAATCGATATGGTACATAATGCAATAGACTCATTTGGGATGGAAAATAAAGAAAAGGGAGAATGTTATATGCCGACTTCAAGATTAAGTTTTAAAGGGAAGAATCTGTTTTTTGTTTTATTTTTAATTTTAGCTTCTGTTTTAGTACCAGTTCAATCCGTTGAGGCTGCATCTAAAACTGTAGATGTTGGAGTACTAGCTGCTAGTGAAGTAAATAAAGAGGAAGCTAAACTTCATGTTCAAACAAATTTACCGTACAAAATGAAATTTTTTGTAGTAGTTAGTGGTGCCGAACAATTTGAAAAAGAAGTCAAAGTGAAAGTAGCAAAAAATGGGAAGTTGAAAAAAACGGTTGATGAATTACCAAATGGAACGTATAAAGTGACTTATCAGTCTTATCAGCCTAAAAAACAACCTCGAAGTGTGAAAAAAATAATTGGTAAAAAAGGACAGCGCTTAAAGGGTGAAGATGTTACTAAAAAGAACGTTGTTAAGTTTAGTGAAACGATTAAAGTCGAACATTCAACTGTAAAAAGTAAGGCTGAAAAAGAAGCGCTAGCAAAGCAAGAGGAAATGAAACGACAAGAACGTGAAGCTGCACTGGCAAAACAAGAAGAAGTAAAACGACAAGAGGAAGCGCGGAAGAAAGAGGAAATTCGGAAACAAAACGAAGCAAGAGAACGTGAGCGAGCAGCTAAAGAGAGCCAAAGTCCGAATAGCGGGCAGTCTGGCTCGCAAAATGAGCAAGCGGTAGTAGATAAAAATGAACAGCAAGTTCTCGTCACAGCGACAGGATCAAAATACCATAACCACAAATGTGGCAATGGGAATTATTACCCAGCGACGCTTAGTGAAGCAAAAGCACGTGGGCTAACGCCGTGTTCCAAATGTTATAATTGAATAAATAAAAGAGCGAGAGTCTTGATCAAATTGGTCAAGACTCTTTGGTTTCTTTCTTGAAAAGGTTGGGGAAAATTCTTTATAATAAGAAGGAATAAAAAAGGAGTTGAAATCATTGTTCTTTGCTTATGCTGCGATTTTCTTTCTGTTGATTTTTCTTGTGCTTTACGTTTGGGATAGGCGAAGAATTAGTAATGGGATTTTTCTTACGCTTGGTCTTTTTTCTGGATTGCTATTTATTTTGTACTGGGCCTTTGCAGCGACGGCTTCGAGTCGGTCTGATATGCTGCAGGTTCTTGTAACAGGATTATTAATTTTACTGGTGTTATTGATTCCGTTTTTTTTCTTTGGGATTATTATCGGCCTCATTATGAACGGACGGACGATGATGAGAAAAGAAAGTAGAAGACTTGCGAACTTACTTCCGATGTTTCTAGGGATTTTGTTTTTAGGCCTTTTTATCTGGGGAATTGCCCAAGGGTTTGTTATTGGCGGAAGCCCGATTTTATGGCTATGCTATTTCTTTGTTTTACTCGTCATTAGTTACTTTACTTTCTTCTTTGTTACTTTTTTAGTGTCGACTTTTATTTATCAATATAATTTTCCACGTTATCATCAGGATTTTATCATTGTACTTGGTAGTGGATTAATTGGCGACAAGGTTCCGCCACTTCTTGCAAGTCGGTTGGATAAAGCGATGGATTTTTATTACAAGCAAGAAAAGAAGACGGGCAAGAAAGCTAGTTTTGTTGTTTCCGGTGGCCAGGGTGCAGATGAATTGATTTCAGAAGCAAGTGCGATGCGCCAATATCTGGTTAGTAAAGGAATTCCAGAAGCGTACATTTTGATGGAAGATAAATCTGTCAATACCCTGCAAAATATGAAATTTTCAAAAGGAAAAATGGATGCGATTATGGATTCTTATCGGAGTATTTTTGTCACGAATAATTTTCATTTGTTTCGAGCGAGTTTGTACGCAAGGAAAGCGGGCTTAAAAAGTCAGGGAATTGGATCAAAAACGGCTCTTTATTATATGCCGAGTGCGTTAATTCGAGAATTTATCGGGATTGTAATGATGTATAAATTTGTTCACTTAAGTATTGTCGGCTTTTTGTTTTTCATTTTTGCTGTACTTGCGTTTATGCAATTACTCTAAAGGAGGAAAAAATCATGAAAGAAATTGGCTTTGTTGGAATTGGTGTAATGGGGAAAAGTATGGCGCAAAATTTAATGGATCATGGCTATACGGTACGTATTTATACGCGGACGAAGAAAAAGGCAGATTCGCTTATTCAAAATGGGGCCATTTGGCATGACAATCCTGCTGAACTTGCAGGGATAGTCGATCTTTTGATTACGATGGTAGGTTATCCAACGGACGTAGAGGATTTGTATTTATCAGAAGGTGGCTTTCTTGAGACGATGAGAAAAGGCACGATCGCAGTGGATATGACAACTTCTTCTCCTGAACTTGCCAAGACGATTTATAAAGAGGCAAAGGCGGCTGAAATTGGTGTACTCGACGCCCCCGTTTCTGGTGGAGATATTGGTGCGAAAAATGGGACATTGTCAATCATGATTGGTGGTGAACGTGAAGTCTTTGAGCACGTTCGTGCGGTTTTTGAGGTTCTTGGGGAAAATATTGTTTTTCAAGGCGAAGCGGGATCGGGTCAACATACGAAAATGGTCAACCAAATCGCCATCGCTTCGAACATGATTGGCGTGACAGAGGCGATTGTTTATGCAGAAAAAGCAGGGCTTGATCCAGAAACTGTTTTACAGTCCATCACTTCAGGCGCTGCGGGAAGTTGGTCATTATCGAATTTAATTCCGCGTGTGTTACAGGATGACTTTTCGCCAGGCTTTTTCATCAAGCATTTTATTAAGGATATGCGAATTGCGCTAGATGAAGCGGCAAAAATGAAACTTGAACTGCCGGGCCTTGAATTAGCTGAAAAAATGTACCAAACTTTGGCAGATCGCGGGTTGAGCGATGAAGGTACACAAGCGCTGATTAAGTATTACCGGTGAAGAAGAACGAAGCCTGCAAATGTAATTTTGCAGGCTTCGTTTCAGACTGTAGACAAAGTAGTGAAAAACTTTGTTTACAGTCTTTTTTTAGATATACTTGTGATAGAACATACATA
>NZ_JAATJW010000026.1 GCF_011800755.1 Listeria valentina | reverse complement strand
AGTCATAACAAAATACACTCCTTCTAAAGTGAACTAGATTTTTTATTCCTAGTGTCTACTTTATAGGGAGTGTATCAAAACCCCAAGTTCTATTTCCACCACTTATTCCGCAATACGCGTTTTAAGCTCCACTTCAATGTTGCCACGAGTGGCTTTCGAGTACGGACACATCTTGTGCGCTTCTTGCATCAAATGTTCCGCTTCTTCACGCGTTGCTTCCGTAATAAAACCTGTGATTTTCGCAGCAAGCTTGTAGCCGCCGTCCGCATCATCATCTTCCATCGCAATTTCCACCGTAATTTCAGCTTTCGCGTTGGATTTATTTTTACGCGCAACCGATTGAAAAGCACTTCCAAAACAAGCCGCATAACCCATCGAGAACAACTCTTCCGGATTCGTACCACCGCCGCCTTCACCTTTAAACGCAACCGGTCTGCTTAGTTCAAATTCCAAATCACTGTTATTCGATGCAACCGTGCCCGCTCTGCCGCCAACACCCGTTGCACTCGTTGTAAAATAAACTTTTCCCATTTGCCTCTCCTCCTCGTCTCGTATAAAGCACTTTACCCGAAGCCGTAGCCCTTAAAACGAAGCCGGCTGTTTTTCTTCAGGAAAAGGCGCCACATTTTCCACTTTTCCGCCAAACTCAGCGATGCAAAATTTAATGAGCGCTTCCAGCTCCAAAAGATCAAGCTCACTATCATAAGCCGTAATATCCCAAGCAAGCTCCGATTGCCCCTTAATTTCCGTATAAAGCACCAACCTACCATAACTAAAAAGTCGAACCTTCGGGCGTACTACTTTCGCCTCAAAAACCGCATCCCAAGGCTCAAAATCTCCGCGATAACCAATCCCCTCTTGACTAAGTTCAATGGTTGGCATCACATTAAGCAATCTAAAAAACGGGCGTAACACAAATATCGCGAGAAAAATCATCAAAATGATTTCCTCCGTTCCCGTAACCCCTTTCAAATGGCTGAATAGTAAATAAAGCAAAATACTCACAGCCAGTGACAATAAAACATTTGAAAAAACGAGTCGTTTATTCACATAAAGTTTCACCTTGTCCCCAGCTAAAATCTTTGATTGCAAATTCATGATTTCTCCTCTCCAACAGGCTTACCTTCATTGTACACCAAAAAAGCGTGCTACAAAAGAGCCCTATCCAAAAAAGACTATTTACGCGCCAAACAACCTCGCAAACCACTCCATCCTATGGTAAAATACCTTTAACTAAAGCAGTAACGAAGGGAGCGACTTCCAATTCAATCGATCATCCTAATTGGTTTTATGGCTTCAGGAAAAACGACTGTTGGTGAACTACTTGCCAAAAAAAGGGGCATGCCATTTGTCGACATTGACCGAGCTATTGAAGCCGAAGAACAAAAAAACATCACAACGATCTTTTCCGAATTTGGCGAACCTTACTTTCGCCAACTCGAACAGCAAAAACTTTCCGAATTCGAAACAAGTGCTGCAGTCATTTCAACAGGAGGCGGTGTCATCACAACCGAAGCCACGCGCGCTTTTTTAAAACAACATCCAGCCACAATTATTTATTTAAAAACAAGTCCAGCTACCTTTCTAAGACGACTAAAAGGCGACGAAACGAGACCGCTTGCCAAAAACCAAACACCTGAAGAAATCGAGCAATTATTTCACTCACGCGAAGCCCATTATGAAGCAGTCGCGAGTTTTAGTATCGAAACGGATTGTCTCAGCCCACTTGAGATCGTCTCTGAAATCCAAGCACAGTTATCCTAATACAAAAAGCCGTTTTGGACGAATCCAATCATTCGTCCAAAACGGCTTTTCTATTTCAAGCTTGTTAATGAGCCACGCGTTCAAGTGCCACGACATTTTCAATATGCGTCGTCATCGGAAACATATCAACAGGTTGAACGCTCCCTGCTTGATAGCCGCCATCTTCCAAGATCCGCAAATCACGGGCAAGTGTGCTCGGCTCACAAGACACATAAACAACACGCTTCGGTTTCATCGCAAGAATCGTTTCAAGAAGCTTCTCATCACAGCCTTTACGAGGAGGATCCACAACGATCACATCCGCTTTAATGCCTTCTTCATACCAGCGCGGAATCACTTCTTCTGCTTTCCCCGTCTCAAATATCGCATTATCTAGCTGATTCAGTTCCGCATTGCGCCGCGCATCTTGAATCGCCGCGTCAACGATTTCAACCCCGTAAACTTTGTTCGCTTGCTTTGCAAGGCAAAGTGAAATCGAACCAATGCCACAATAAGCATCAATCACCGTTTCCTGCCCCGTCAGCCCAGCAGCTTCAAGCGCTTTCGCATATAACACTTCCGTCTGCTCCGGGTTTACCTGATAAAAACTTTTCGCCGAAATCGCAAATTGAATGCCGTGAATCGTGTCCGTGATCCGTTCTTTTCCGTCTAACACACGCGTTTTCTCTCCGAAAATCACATTGGTTTTATGCGGATTGACATTTTGCACCACAGAAGCAAGCCCATCAATTCGTTTTTTCAAAGCTTCAAGCACTTCTGCAAGAAACGGAAAGTCTTCCGTCCGCGTAATGAGAACGAGCATAAGTTCATTCGTTGAGCGACTGACACGCGTCATGATGTGGCGCAAGAACCCTTTGTGCCGAATTTCGTCATACGGTTCAATTTGAAAAAGTTCCATCACATCGCGCACCGCCCGAACAGCCTCGTCACTCCGCTCATCTTGAATCAAGCAGGCATCCATATCGATAATATCGTGTGTGCGCTTTTGATAAAATCCAGCCGCAATTCGCCCATCAATTGTGCCAACCGGAACCTGTGACTTATTGCGGTAGCGAAACGGATTGTCCATCCCAAGCACCGGCTTCACGCAAGCTTCAATTTTCCCAATCCGGCGCATCACTTGCTCTACGCTATGACGCTTAAATTCAAGTTGACCTGCATAAGATAAGTGTTGCAACTGACAACCGCCGCATTTATCGTAAACCGGACAAGGTGGCTCCACTCGGTCCTTACTTGCTTCCTTTAACTCCATTAACCGACCAAATCCGAATTTCTTATTCAACTTCACAACTTTAATCTCTGCACGTTCCCCAACAAGCGTATTAGGAATAAACAGCGGATACCCATCCACTTTAGCAACGCCGCTACCATCGTGCGTCAAGTCCTCAATCCAAACATCCAGCAGCTGATTCTTCTTCAGTTGGCCCATTTCCAAAGCACTTCATCCTTCCTCATCTTTCCATTCCCATATTATAACGTAATCCGCATCAAAAAAACAGGACATTTCGCCCTGTTTCTACTTCATCACATATTCAATCCCGATCGGTTCATCAATTTGTACCTCTTCTTCACTTTTAAAAATAAGCAAAGAATTTTTTTCTACCGTAAAGTCATAATGGAAAGACTTCGCATGAGCTTCAATTTTTTTATAATCCGCACTAAACGAATCATCCATATCCAATTTCCCAGAAGATACATTCATTTTGAGAATATCAACAGCATCCTTCGCAAGATCATCCGAATATTCAACTGGAAGCGTTGTTTCTACCGCCCAGTCCTCATTCTTTCTCGTCATCTCAATCGCCTTGCTCGCTGATTGAATCCTTCTTTCCCCCGCTTTAATCCGGTAATTCGATAAGCCTTTATAACCGTGTTCCACCGGGAAAAGATAACGTTCATTATTTAAATAATCGGCCACTCGGTCAGCTTCAATTCGAAGCCGGTATTTTTTCATTCCTTTAAAATCAGAATCCTCATCAGCCATTTGTTTGAGCAGCTGCGCATCCTCTACTTCAATTTGCAAATCGCCATCCCCGACGATTTTCACTGACGTGCCTTTTCTCTGTGGTACAAAGTGAATATCATTTGTAAGTGGAATTTCCGTCTTGGCATCCACCCAAGTCTTATTGCTCGTAATGAGATCCTCACTTGTCGCCGTTTTTTCGATTTCATCAGCTTGTACGTGCCAAAAAGCGAATGTGACCGCCCCTCCTAAAAGAAGTGCCGCAAAAGAAGCGCCTAATATTCGTTTTATCGGTTTGGTTTTTTTCAAAGCTTTTCACACCTACTTTCTTACCTTAGAACTTCCCCATTATAATGCTTTTTCAGAAATAATACAAACATATGACAAAAAAGACAACTATTTTACTAGATAGCTCCGTCATTAGTCCCGTTACTTCACAAAAAGTCTAGAGGAAGATTACTCAGATAAGAGACCCGCCTTTTCATCTTGGTCAAGATCAGCGGCAGGAATAGCTTCCACATCAGCAAAAAACTCAATATGTTGATTTAAATTTTCAAAGACCATCGGCGTTTCGCCACCTAATTCTCCGTCTAAATTGATTAACATTTTTTGTTCAGAAGTCACCACAACTTTTTGAGATTTAACGTAAATCACATTGGGCTCCTTAATATGATCGCCACGAAGGGCAAGCGTAACCAGACGAATAAACTCAGGCAAATTGACTTTTTTCAAAATAATCAATGAAAATTTCCCGTCATCGAGTTTCGCATCTGGTGCGATTTTCTCAAAGCCCCCGATGGAGTTGGTTAACCCAAGTAAGAAGCACATCGCTTCTCCTTCAAATACCCCCTCATCATATTCAATCCGCACTTTAGTCGCTTTAATCGAAGGTAGCATCTCAATTCCTTTTAAATAATAAGCAAGCTGCCCGAGCATCGTTTTAAGTTTGCTTGGAACATCATAAGTAAGCTCTGTGATCCGGCCACCGCCGCCGATATTAATAAAATATGTGCCGTTTGCTTTCCCAATATCCATCGCAACTGAATCGCCTTTTGCAATCAGTTCCGTTGCTTTAATGACATCACGAGGAACGTGGAGGGCACGTGCAAAGTCATTTGTCGTTCCCGTTGGAATAATCCCTACTTTTGGCCGGTAATCCTGCTCAGCAATACCATTAATCACTTCATTAATCGTACCATCTCCACCCGCGGCAACAACTAAATCATATCGTTCAGCAACCGCAAGCTTGGCTTCTCGCTCCGCGTCTCCCGGTTCAGGCGTCGTCGCATGCGCAGAAGTCACATAGCCAGCATCTTCCAAAATCATCAGCACATTTGCTAAATTTTTTTTAATAATTTCCCGACCAGATGTCGGATTATAGATCACACGGGCTCTCTTCGCCATGTAGTTCATCCTCTCTTACAAAACAAAAATACGATTGCTCATTCAACCGATTTTCTTCACACCAACAGTTTCATTATAGCAAAAAACAGCAGGTTTAAAAAGAAAAAGAAGGAAGCTAGTTGCCTCCTTCTTCCAGTTTAACGTTTATTCATTTCTTCTAGTAAGATCTTATTTACCATTGGCGGATTTGCTTGCCCTTTTGTCGCTTTCATCACTTGACCGACAAGAAAACCTACAGCACGATCTTTTCCGTTCTTATAATCTTCAATCGACTGCGCGTTATTATCCAAAATACCCGAAATAATTTTACGCAACTCGCCTTCATCTGAAATTTGAACAAGTCCTTTCGCTTTCACGACTTCTTCAGCATCGCCACCATTTTGAGCGAGTTCACGGAAGACTTTCTTAGCGATCTTCGAAGAAATTGTCCCATTTTCAATCAACTTGACCATTCCAGCAAGGTTTTCCGGTGTGAGCCCTGTTTCATGAAGTTCTTTTTGTTCAGCATTCAAATACGCTGAAACTTCGCCCATCAGCCAGTTCGAGATTTGCTTCGCATCGGCTCCAAGTTTGATGGCTGCTTCAAAGAAATCAGACATTTCTTTTGTAAGCGTCAGAACCATCGCGTCATAAGCAGGCAAACCAAGCTCTTCTACATAACGTACACGACGTTTATCTGGCAGCTCAGGAATTTCACTGCGAATGCGTTCCATCCAAGCTTCATCGATATACAAATCAACAAGATCCGGTTCTGGGAAGTAACGGTAATCATCCGAACCTTCTTTAACACGCATCAACGTCGTTTTTCCAGTCGCTTCTTCAAAACGACGTGTTTCTTGCTCGATGATTCCACCAGCCATTAGTACTTCCGCTTGACGTTTTTCTTCGTATTCAATGCCTTTACGAACGTTGTTAAAGGAGTTCAAATTCTTAAGCTCTGTTTTCACGCCAAATTCCTCTTGCCCAACTGGACGAATCGAAATGTTCGCGTCACAACGCATCGAACCTTCTTCCATCTTCACATCAGAAACACCCGTATATTGAATGATCGATTTCAATTTTTCAAGATAAGCATACGCTTCCTCAGCCGAGCGAATATCCGGCTCAGAAACAATTTCAATAAGTGGCGTTCCTTGACGATTAATATCCACAAGCGAGTAGCCATGTGATGTATGCGTATTTTTCCCAGCATCTTCCTCTAAGTGAAGACGCGTAATCCCAATTTTTTTTGTTTTGCCGCCTACTTCAATTTCAATCCAGCCATGTTCACCGATTGGCTTATCGAATTGGGAAATTTGATAAGCTTTCGGATTATCTGGATAGAAATAGTTTTTACGGTCAAATTTCGTATGGCGGGCAATTTCACAGTTGATTGCCATTGCTGCTTTCATTCCAAATTCAACAGCGCGCTTGTTAAGAACCGGAAGAACTCCTGGCATCCCTAAGTCTACAACCGTCGTATTCGTATTCGGTTCTGCCCCGAAATGTGCAGGAGCAGAAGAAAAGATCTTCGATTCAGTTTTCAGTTCAACGTGGACCTCAAGCCCAATTACCGTTTCAAAATTCATGTTCCAACCGCTCCTTTATAATGATGGTTTTTCGTTATGGAAAGTCGTTTCTTGTTCAAAAGCGTGTGCCGCGTTGTAGATACGACCTTCCTCAAAGTGATTACCGATAATTTGTAAGCCGACAGGAAGACCTTCGCTAAATCCGCATGGAACAGAGATAGCTGGCAAGCCAGCCAAATTGATTGGAATCGTCAATAAGTCATTTTGATACATCGTGATCGGGTCGTGAATCATCCCATCAATATTAAATGCCGTTGTTGGCGTACTTGGCCCGATAATCACATCAAAGTCCGCGAACACCTTCTCAAAATCTTGTTTAATTAGCGTCCGAACTTGCTGCGCTTTCTTGTAATAAGCATCGTAGTAACCCGAACTTAGCGAGTAAGTCCCAAGCATAATCCGACGTTTCACTTCATCGCCAAAGCCTTCGGATCTTGTCAATTTATAAAGCTCATCAAGTGTTTCTGCTTTTTCAGAACGGTACCCATAACGAACACCATCAAAGCGAGAAAGGTTTGAGGAAGCTTCACTGGATGCAAGAATGTAGTAACTTGCAACGCCATATTCAGAGTGTGGTAAAGAAACTTCTTCCACAGTCGCACCCAATTTTTTAAACGTTTCAAGCGCTTCAAGCACCGCTTTTTTTACGCCTTCTTGAACGCCATCGCCAAGATACTCTTTTGGTACACCGATTCTAAGTCCTTTCACATCACCCGTCAAATACTTCGAAAAGTCTTCAACTGGTTTATCAATCGAAGTCGAATCATTTTCATCTACGCCAGAAATCGCTTGTAATAAATAAGCATTGTCTTCAACAGTACGCGTAATCGGACCAATTTGGTCAAGCGAAGAAGCGAACGCAATCAAGCCAAAACGTGAAACACGTCCATATGTAGGCTTCATTCCTACGACCCCACAAAAAGCAGCCGGTTGACGAATCGAGCCACCCGTATCCGATCCAAGTGAGAATAACACTTCAGAAGCCGCAACCGCAGCCGCGCTACCACCAGATGAGCCGCCGGGAACTTTCGAAAGATCCCACGGATTATAAGTTTTATGGAAATAAGAGGTTTCCGTCGATGACCCCATCGCGAATTCATCCATATTCAGTTTCCCAATATTAATCACTTGAGCCGCTTTCAATTTATGCATAACTGTCGCATCATAAATCGGATCAAAATTATATAAAATTTTACTTGCAGCCGTTGTGCGCAAATTGTTCGTCACAATGTTATCTTTAATCCCGATCGGAAGACCAGCGAGCATATTGTTCGGATCAATTCCAGCATCAGTCATTTCCTCTGCGACATCAAAAGCTGTTTCTTTATTTAAAGTAATAAAAGCGCCGACTTTATCTTCGACAGCTTCAATTCGATCAAAAGATTCTTTCACCAGATCAAATGGGGAAATTTCTTTTTTCACGAGCAAGTCGTGTAAGTTTTTCACTGAATGATCAAAGTATCCCAAAATAAATTCCCTCCTAAATGAATCCATTCATTAATTTATTCTTCAATAATAGTCGGTACCTTAAACATACCGTCTTGCGTATCAGGAGCATTGCGTAGAACCTTTTCACGTTTCAATCCTGGTTTCGCTACATCTTCGCGCAACACATTCGAGACTTCAATCGCATGTGAAGTTGGTTCCACGTTTTGCGTATCGAGTTCATTTAGTTTTTCAACCATTTCAATGATTTTATCAAGCTGCGTGGCAAAAGTCCCCGCTTCCTCATTAGAAACTTCAAGTTTCGCCAAATTTGCGACCTTCAAAACCGTGTCTTCAGAAATATTCGTCAAGATGCCATCCTCCTTTTCCAGTTTTTCCATCAATGCTAAAATTATATCACAACTTACTCCCACTTGCGATACGAAAAACGGCAAGAAACAAAAGAAAGCATTACACTAAAATTATTTCCTCTTGCTATAAATACGCCTAGAAGGCACTGTAAATCTTCACAAACAAAAACTGGTTAGCGCTCCGCTAACCAGTTTTAATTCCATTAATCATAAATATGTGCAGTCGCTGCTTTATCACTTGGACTTCTTGTAATAAGAGCTGCTGGGCCATCTGTTGTTGAGATATTGATTTGAATATCTGCACCGCCAGGTAAATGCTTACCAACAAGGTCTGTAATATATTGCGTGAAGCCAATAATTTCAGCTTGTCCGTAGAATTGCAGCGGAATATCAATATCCAGTTCAGCCATTTCACCATTTTCATAGCGAGCACGCCCAACAACACCAGTGAAGTTTGGATAATAAGATTCGATGTCAGCTTTGAAGTTTAGGAAATTATCATTATCCGATTTATGATCACTGTTTGCCTCTGTTGAAGGCAAGACATAATTCTTTTCTTTGATCGTTTTAAAATTCGACAAGCTTGCGCCATCAGCCGTTGCATAAGCCATATAATTGCCTGGTGCTACAGCATCACGCTTCCCTTGCTTATAAATCGCAATCGTAACCGGAACATTTTCAAGTCCTTTTGTTTTACGAATTCGTTCTAAAACAGCCTGTGCCATCGTTTTCCCTTGCTCAAGCAGTGTAGAATCACTAATCCCTTGCTCAAAAGTATCGCCATATTTTTCTTTTTGGTAGTAATCAACTGAGTTCATTGCAAGCGCGATCGAAACCCCACCAAGCGATACACTATCCTTATCCGTTTGTTTCAAATAATCTTGTTCTAAAATATGCGCTAAATAAATCGGATTTCGATCATCCCCAAAGCCATTATCGACAGGGTTCAATCCTTCTTTATTTTTGTCACTTTTTCGACCAAGCCAAGAAGTAAGCGTTTCTTTATCGAGATATTGCCCTTCTTGGAAAAGATATTCATCCGGGGAATACTCTTCTTGTGAAACCCGCATCAAGCCCGTTTCCAATTGATTGATGTCATAACGCGAATAAATATTCGAAACGACAAGACCACGGGACTTACTTGCTTTATAAGGTAACACCGTCTTGTAATAATTAGACGAAATCTGATTTTTGGTCATAATACCAGTTTCGCTTTTTTTCTTTTCGCCTTTTTGTACAACCTCTTCATCAGAAGAAAGCTTCGGCGCACATCCTGCCAAAACAAGCAGTAAACTTGCGATGACTATTAAAAGTTTTTTCATTGATTAAATTTCACCCTCATCCGGTAAGTATTCCATAAGGTCAAGTTCCGACCAGACAGGAATGCCGAGTTCCTCTGCTTTTGTAAGCTTCGAACCTGCATCACTACCTGCAACAACAACATCTGTTTTCTTGCTGACACTTCCTGAAACATTGCCGCCTAGTTTTTCAATTAGCGCCTTCGCATCATTTCGCGTCATCTGTTCCAATTTCCCAGTTAAAACAACCGTTTTCCCAGCGAATACTAAATCTTCTTCTGGAATATCCTCTCGCCTTGGTCCCGTATAAGTCATATTGACGCCAGCTCGTTCAAGTTCAGAAAGCAGGGCATGGACTTCTTCATTTTCAAAATAAGTCACAAGGCTATCTGCCATCTTTTCACCGATATCTGCCGTTTCCGTAAGCGTTTCTTTATCCGCCACACGAAGCGCGTCCATCGTTTCAAACTTTAATGCAAGCGTTCGAGCAGCTTTTTCACCCACATGACGAATCCCAAGCCCAAACAACAGTCTTTCCAGCGAATTCGATTTACTATTTTCAATCGATTGAAGCAAATTCGAAACGGATTTTTCTCCCATTCGTTCTAATTCTAACAGTTTTTCTTTCGATAGGAAATATAAATCTGCAACATCGTGAATCAACTGATGAGAAAACAGCTGCACGACAACCTTTTCGCCGAGTCCATCAATATTCATCGCATTCCGCGAAACAAAGTGAATCAATCCCTCTTTAATTTGAGCAGGACACTTTGGATTAATACAACGCAGAGCTACTTCTTCCTCTAAGCGCACCAGTTCACTCTGACAAGCGGGACAAGTTTCAGGCATATGGAAAGTGACTTCATTTCCCGTTCGTTTTTCTGGAATACTTCGAATAACTTCTGGGATGATGTCGCCCGCTTTTTTCACAACGACCGTATCGCCCACGCGAATATCTTTTTCATGAATCAAATCCTCGTTATGAAGCGAAGCTCGACTAACCGTTGTTCCCGCAAGCTGCACTGGATCTAAAACAGCAGTTGGCGTAACCACTCCCGTTCGTCCAACGTTTAACTCAATCTTTTCGAGTTTCGTTTCCGCTTCTTCTGCAGGAAACTTATAAGCGATCGACCAGCGCGGCGTCTTGATGCGCGCTCCCATCTCTTCCTGTTGAGCGAGGTCATTTAGTTTGATAACAATACCGTCAATATCATAATCAAGTGACTCCCGTTTTTGCGTCCATTCCTCAATATAAGCAAAAACTTCATCCATCGTTTTGCAAACTCGGCGTTCCTTGTTCGTTCTAAGTCCCAGCTCACCCAATTTGTCCAGCCCATCACTATGACGCAAGACACCCATCTCACCAAAATCAGCTACCGCATAAAGAAAAATATCCAAATTTCTCGAAGCCGCAATTTTAGTATCCAGTTGTCTAAGCGATCCAGCAGCTGCATTCCGCGGATTGGCAAATTCTGGAAGCCCGTCTTCTTCTCGCTTTTCATTTAACTTCACAAAAGAACGCTTCGGCATATATGCTTCGCCGCGCACTTCGATGGAAAAAGGCTCCTTAAGCTTCATCGGAATCGAGCGAATCGTGCGCAAGTTGGCCGTAATATCTTCCCCAACAGAACCATCGCCACGCGTCGCACCACGCTTGTAACGCCCATTTTCATATTCAAGAGAAACCGCGAGCCCATCAATTTTAAGCTCACACATATATTCCCGATTTTCTCCTACTTTTTCACGAACCCGCCGGTCAAAATCAAGCAAATCTTGTTCGTTAAACGCATTCGCCAAGCTTAGCATAGGAATTTTGTGTTCTACTTTTTCAAAGCCTTCCAAAACTTCGCCACCAACACGCTGAGAAGGCGAATCGCTCGTGACCCAACCTGGGTGCTTTGCTTCAAGCTGCAATAGTTCCTGCATTAACTTATCATATTCTGCATCCTCAACCGTAGGATTATCCATTACATAATACTCATAGCTATATTCATCCAAAACACGAATGATATCTTCATAGCGTTTTTTTTCATCCATTTTCAAGGTCCACCCATTTCTTACTAGACTTTTTCAATTGGCGCAAATTCTGCAAGCAGCCGTTTAATACCAACTGGACTTTCAAAAGCAATATCTAACTCCATATTACTTCCCTCGCCTTTCACGCTAACAACCGTTCCTGTTCCCCACTTCTTGTGCTTCGCTTTATCCCCAACATTCCAGCCAAGGTTAGCCGCACCAGAGCTCTTATAAACAGAAGTTGTCCGTCTCTCAGGTGTTCGTTTAAATGGCATTTCTTTTAATTTATTTTCATGACCCATTTCAAGCAAATCTTGCGGGATTTCCCCGATAAAGCACGACTCCGCATTGGCCGTGCTTCGTCCAAAAAGCATCCGCGAATATGCGCTCGTCAAATATAACTCTTCTTCGGCACGCGTGATTCCCACATAAGCCAGCCGTCTTTCCTCTTCCATTTCGTCTTCTTCAAACAGCGCACGAGAATGAGGGAATATCCCCTCTTCCATCCCGACTAAAAAGACAACTGGAAACTCTAGACCTTTCGCCGAGTGAAGCGTCATCAGCGTTACCGCACCGCTATTTTCATCTTCCGCATTATCAAGCTGATCGACATCTGCTACAAGTGCCAAGTCCGTTAAAAAGGCGATCAATGATTTATCTTCACTTTCCTTTTCAAAGTTTTGCGTGACCGACATAAACTCATCAATATTTTCAAGCCGCGTTTGTGCTTCAATCGTTCGTTCATTTTTAAGCATCGTCCGGTAGCCAGTTTTTTCGAGCACCTCTTCAACGAGTTCCGTCACCGATAAATAATCTTGCATTTTCGTAAATCCTTTGACAAGATCATAAAATTCGACTAATTGTTTACTGATTTTAGCAGAAAGCCCTGCAAGTTCAATTCGTTCGAGCACTTCAAAATAAGTTAAATCATAAGCCGCAGCGGTTTGTGCAATCTTATCAAGTGATCCAGCGCCGACACCACGTTTCGGCACATTAACAATTCGTGTCAAACTAATGTCATCATCATTATTCGAAATCAAACGCAAATATGCTAAAATATCCTTGATTTCTTTTCGGTCATAGAACTTTGTTCCGCCAACCATCGTATACGCCATGCTTGATTTCATGAAAAATTCTTCCATCACCCGCGACTGCGCATTGGTCCGGTAAAGCACCGCAAAATCAGAAAGCGGTCTAGACTCATTTTGCACTTCTTCTTGAATCTTACTAACGACATACGAAGCCTCTTCTTTTTCCGTTAGCGCCTTGTGGTAAAAGATCTTCTTACCTTCTTGATTTTTCGTCCACAATTTTTTAGGTTTCCGGTTTCCATTATTTTCAATCACACGGTTAGCCGCTTCTAAAATCCGCTGTGTCGAACGATAATTTTCCTCCAGTAAAATCGTTTTCGCATCCGGATAATCCTTTTCAAACGAAAGAATATTCGAAATGTCCGCACCTCGCCAACCATAAATCGACTGATCCGAATCCCCCACCACACAAATATTTTGAAGCCGCTCAGCAAGCATCTTCACAAGCAAATATTGCGCATGGTTCGTATCTTGGTACTCATCCACATGAATATACTGAAACTTACGTCCATAATAATCAAGCACTTCCGGTACCCGTTCAAAGAGCTGAATCGTCACCATGATCAAGTCATCAAAATCAAGCGCTTGATTTTTCTTCAGTTTCTTTTCATAAGCCTCATAAACCTCAGCCACCATATTGTCATAATAGCTGCTCGCTTCTTTCTTGTACTCTTTTGCCGTCATCAGTTCATTTTTGGCATTACTGATCGAAGCTAGAATGCCACGCGGCTCAAACTTTTTCGCATCAATATTCTTATCCTTCAAAATACCTTTAATCACCGAAAGCTGATCGCCGCTATCCAAAATCGTAAAGTTTCGTTCATAACCAATCCGGTCGATATCTCGCCGCAAAATCCGCACGCACATCGAGTGAAACGTCGAAATCCAAATCGATTCCGCAACGCCGCCAAGCAAGCCAACAATCCTTGCTTTCATTTCCCGCGCCGCCTTATTCGTAAACGTAATCGCCAAAATATTATACGGATTCACGCCTCTTTCCTTAATCAAATAAGCAATCCGGTGCGTCAAAACCCGTGTCTTCCCACTTCCGGCTCCCGCCATAATCAAAAGCGGACCTTCCGTCGTTTCAACCGCTCTTTTTTGTTCCGGATTCAAACCCGCCACTAACTGCTCACTTTCTAATTGCATCTTCTCCACCACCATACAAACATTTGTTCTTTATTTTATCATATTTCGATTCATTTACCTAGTGATTTCTGCCGTTTTCAAAGCCTCACTAAAATTTTCATAAATTAAATTTCCCACTACGATTACATCCGCAAATTCCGCCATAAAACGCGCATCACGAACCGAACGAATTCCGCCGCCATACCAGAGTTCCGTTTCCTGAAGCTTCTCCTTCACGTACCTGACAAGCGAAGCATCGCCAAGTTTCCCGCTATACTCCAAATAAAACACCGGTAATTGCAAGAAGCGCTCCGCGAGTTCGGCATACGCCGCCACATCTTCCTTCGAAAGCGCTGCGTTCGCCTTAGTCAACTGAGCCACCTTCGCCTCGCCGTTTAAAACCATATACCCAACAGGCTGAATCTGCTTAAACGGTACATGCGGAGAAAACCGTTTGAGTGCCTCACTAAACTGACCCACGATAAAGTTGCTATCCGGAGAATTTAAAACCAGCGGAACCAAAAACTGATCCGCAAACGGAAGCACCATCTGAGCATGACTCAACTCCAAAAAAAGCGCCTTATCCGTTCCCATAAAACGTTCATAACAAAAAGCCGCATTTTCAGCCGTCACATGATCCGTTCCACCAATAATGAACCCATCCGTATCGCTATTTAGCAAAGCCTCGACCTCTGGATCTGAAAGAACCTTCGCAGGATCAATTTTAAAAAAATGTCTCATTCAGGAACGTCTCCTTCAGCTTTTAGTCATCAATAATTTATTATAGCATTAGTTCCAACTATCTTCATCCTTTCCAGAAACAATTTAACTTTTTTTGTACTTTTTTTAAAAATTTTTAAAAAATACCTTTTCTAAGTTTTCATTTTTTGATATTATAGAAAGTACTTTAACTAGATAAAGGAGGAATAATGTGGAAAAAAGGGAAACATGGGGTTCCAAACTCGGATTTATATTAGCTTCTGCCGGCTCGGCGATAGGGATTGGAGCGATCTGGAAACTTCCTTACGTAGCTGCTACAGCAGGAGGAGGATCCTTTTTTATCCTCTTCCTTCTACTAACGGTGTTTATCGTTTTACCCGTGCTAATTTCGGAATTCATTATCGGGCGAAGCTCGAAAGCGGATGCAATCACAGCCTACAAAAAACTAGCACCTGGAACTAAATGGAACTGGCTCGGAAAAATGGGCGTAGTTGGTGCAAGTATCCTATTTTCTTTTTATAGTGTTGTCGGAGGCTGGATCATTACCTATCTAATCAAAGCATTTTCGCTTTCACTAAGCGGCCTTACACAACCCGAATTACTTGAAGAATTTGGAAAAACGACTGCAAACCCTTATATTTCGATTCTTGCAACGTTCGCTTTTATTGCCCTCAATGTTATTGTTATTCGTCGAGGGGTTGTCTCGGGCATCGAAAAAATGAATAAATTCATGATGCCTGCTTTATTCATTTTATTTGTTGTTTTGATCATTCGCTCGCTGACACTTGACGGAGCCATGGCAGGGGTCGAATTTTTCTTAAAACCTGATTTTGGCGCTATCACCGGTCGCACCGTCTTGATCGCGCTTGGACAAGCTTTCTTCTCTTTGAGCGTTGGCTTATCCGTTATGGTAACCTATAGTTCTTACCTAAGCCGATCCGTCAGTTTGCCGCAATCAGCCGCATCCGTTGCCTTAATGAATCTTGGCGTCTCGCTTCTAGCAGGACTAGCCATTTTTCCAGCAACCTTTGCACTCGATATCAAACCAGATGCTGGTCCCGGACTTTTGTTTGTGATTCTTCCCTCGATTTTCAGTCAACTGCCGTTCGGAACTTTTTTCTTCATCATCTTTTTGATTTTGTTTCTGTTCGCAGCACTCACATCAAGCTTTTCACTACTTGAAGTAATCGTTGCACCACTTATGGCACAAGGAACGTCCCGCAAGAAAGCGAGCACCTTGACAGGCCTTGTCATTATGCTCCTTGCCATCCCGTCAGCCCTTAGTTTTGGCGTATTCGCTAATATCCACATTTTCGGGCTAAGCTTTTTTGACCTTGCCGACTATCTTGTTTCCAACCTTCTGCTTCCAATCGGAGCACTACTCATCTCGATTTTCGTTGGCTTCAGAATGCCGCGCAAAGTACTTCTCGAAGAGTTCCAAGCCGGAAGCAAAATCAGCTACAAAATCTTTATCATTTGGTTGTTCCTAATCAAATTCATTGCCCCAATCGGCATCATATTTGTCTTCTTATACGCAATCGGAATCCTCAAATAACCCAAAAAGGTTCTGAAACGAAACTCGTTTCAGAACCTTTTTTAAATTCAAAGTGCCATCACAACTAAACTTGTAAGACAAATCGCAAATCCCGAAAGACCAATGGATGTCCCGACAAAACTTTTTGCGCGTAAATTGATAAAAGAAATCGCCAAAAAGCCAATAATGAACACCCAGTGCCATAGTACGCTAAAGGTGAGCGGCTCGCGCATAATCACCATATTTCCGATCATAAAAAGAGCAGCAGCACCCAAAAAAGCAGCAATCAAGATTCGTAAGCCTCGAAATGGTTTCTGTTCCAAAAAAAGCCTCCCCGCTACTTCCCGTCTTGTTTCATGCGTTCAAAAACTTTGCCGTACATGTCATTCCCATAATTCAGTGAACGCTTCACACGAGAAATCGTCGCCGTACTTGCTCCCGTTTCCGCTTCAATCACATTGTACGTCTTTCCTTCCGAAAGCATCTTCGCTACCTGAAAACGTTGCGCCATGGACTGAATTTCATTAACCGTACAAACATCATCAAAAAAGGCATAACACTCTTCAAGCGTTTCAAGCTTTAAAACCCCTTGAAAAAAGGCATCCAGACCTTCCCCTCGAATTTTCTCTATTTGCATACGAAAACCTCCGTTTTTAGTGTTTATACTCTATACTTTCATATTTTAACGTACCAACGTGTAAAAAACAATTGTTTCGAAAAAAAGAGACCCAGCCAAACTGCTAAATCTCTCTTTTCATCTTACTCCGCCTTTGAACCAATGTCAATTCGGTAAAAGAAGTTCGGATTATCCAATTTTTTCATTTCCTCATACAACATAAGCCTTGCTTCTTGCATCGATTCTGCTTCCGTTTCAAGCAAGAGAATTCTTCCACCAGCAGAAGCAAGCGTTCCCTCTTGCCACTTCGTCCCCGCATGATAAACATGAACAGTTTCCGTTAAATCCTCCAGCCCAGTAAGTTCATGCCCCGTCTCGTAATGATCGGGATAGCCCGCACTAGCGAGAACAATTCCAAGCGTAACCCCAGACGTTTTAAAGCGAACATCTGGCTTTTCATCATTTAACAGCTTTTGAATCACTTCCGCAAAGTCACTTTCAAGGCGCGGCAATACCACTTGTGTTTCTGGATCTCCGAAACGTGCATTAAATTCAATCACTTTCGGCCCCGAACTCGTTGCAATCAGTCCAGCATAAAGCACGCCACGAAAAGCACGACCTTCTGCTACAAGCCCCCGTGCAGCTGGTTTTAAAATCGCATCAATCGCTTCTTGCACGAGCTTTTCAGAAATCTGCGGGACTGGCGAATAAGCACCCATGCCACCCGTATTTGGCCCCTTATCTCCATCATAAGCACGCTTGTGATCTTGAGCGATTTCCATCGGATAAACTTCTTCTCCGTTCACAAAAGCCATCAACGAAAATTCTTCTCCTTCCAAGAATTCCTCCAAAATAACTTTTTCCGCTGCCGAACCAAACTTATCTTCAAGCATCATTTCCTTGAGCGCAAGCGTAGCTTCTTCAAGCGTCATCGCGACTGCGACCCCTTTTCCAGCAGCAAGTCCGTCCGCTTTAATAACAATCGGTGCTCCTTGCACGTCCAAGTATGCTTTTGCCGCGTCATACTCCGTAAAAGTCTTAGAAGTCGCTGTTTGAATCTGATATTTTTTCATAAACGATTTCGCAAAATCCTTACTTCCTTCAATCAAAGCCGCTTTTTTTCTCGGACCAAAAGCTTGTAATCCAGCCGCCTCGAAATCATCCACAACGCCTAAAAGAAGCGGGACTTCTGGACCCACAATAGAAAAGTCAACGTGTTCTACTTTCGCAAAAGCGATCAAATTTTCCGAATCCGTTTCCGGAACTTTCACGCACTGAATGCCATCTGCTTCCATTCCCGCATTTCCCGGTGCACAAAAAACCGTCTCCACCTGATCAGATTCTAACAACTTTTTAGCAACCGCATGTTCCCGACCGCCGCCTCCAATAACCAAGACTTTCATTTTTGACACACCTTTCTTAGTGTTTAAAATGCCGTACATTCGTTTTTATCATCGCAAGACCATATTTGTTGGCCATATCAATCGAAGCTTGGTCTTTAATCGAACCGCCCGGCTGAATAATCGCTCGAATTCCAGCTTTCGCCGCTGCTTCTACCGTATCATCCATAGGGAAAAATGCATCACTCGCAAGAACCGCACCAGCCGCTTTTTCACCAGCTTGATGAAAGGCAATCTCTGCCGCCCCGATTCGGTTCATTTGTCCCGCTCCGATTCCAAGCGTCATCTTTGCATTTCCCACTACAATCGCATTCGATTTTACATGCTTCACAATTTTCCACTGAAACAAAAGTGCTTCAAGTTCTTCATCCGTTGGCTTGCGCTCCGTCATCACTTCATAACTTTCACTATCTTCAAGAAGCGTATCACTGTCTTGCACAAGTAGTCCGCCTCGAACAGTCGTCACGTCATAATAACGCGCGCCGCTTGAAATTTCAAGTTCCAGCAACCGAATATTTTTCTTTCTTGTTAAAATCTCCAAAGCTTCCTTGGAAAAACTTGGAGCAATTACAATTTCAAGAAAAATTTCACTCATTTTAAGAGCCGCTTCCCGGTTCACTTCTCGATTTAAAGCGATAATCCCGCCAAAAATAGAGGTCTCATCTGCTTCAAAAGCTTTTTGAAAAGCCTCCTCGATAGAGTTCCCCGTTCCAACACCACAGGGATTCATATGCTTCACCGCTACAGCCGCCGGTTGCTCAAACTCAGCAACAATCTTAAGCGCCGCATCCGCATCTCGAATATTGTTATAAGAAAGCGCCTTACCATGGAGTTGCTTCGCCTTTGCAAGGCTCGCTGCATCCGCAAGAGGTTCCGCATAAAAAGCCGCTTGCTGATGTGGATTCTCCCCGTAGCGCATTTCACTTTGCAAATTATAAGTAAGCGTCAACTTTTCAGGGAACGCTTTCCCTGAAAGCTCCGTCAAATAGCCCGCAATCAGAGCATCATAAGCAGCCGTGTGTCGAAAAACTTTCGCAGCAAGCTTTTCTCGCGTTCCTCGCTTCGTGTCACCTGCTTCGCGTAACTCCGCAAGCACCGCCGCGTAGTCCGCCGCATTCACAAGCACGGTAACCGCCGCATAGTTTTTCGCTGCCGAACGAAGCATCGAAGGCCCGCCAATATCAATATTTTCAATCGCCTCATCAAGTGTTACACCCGTTTTAGCGATCGTTTCCTGAAATGGATATAAATTCACACAAACCAAATCAATCGGCTGAATCCCGTGCGCTTCAATTTGTTTCCCGTGTTCCGGAAGATCCCGCCGAAATAGCAGCCCACCGTGAATCACCGGATGAAGCGTCTTCACGCGCCCATCTAGCATCTCAGGAAACTCTGTCACCTCTTCAATTCCCGTAACAGGTAGTCCCGCATCAAGCAAAGCCTTTTTCGTTCCGCCAGTTGAAATGATTTCATACCCAAGCGAAATAAGTTCCCGCGTAAAATCCACAATCCCCGTCTTATCTGACACACTAATCAATGCTCTTTTCATTTCTTTTCTCCGACTCCTTTTGCATCATTTTTTTCACAACCGCTGGATAAAAACGATGTTCGACCTGATGAATCCGCTCTTCAAGCTGCGCCTTGTTCTCCTCAGGCAGAATTTCAACCCTTTCCTGAGCAATCACAGTGCCCGTATCCATCCCCGCATCTACAAAATGCGCCGTCACCCCCGTTACCTTCTCCCGAGCAGAAAGTGCCTGACCAATCGCATCTTTCCCAGGAAAAAGCGGCAAAAGTGACGGATGTAGATTGATAATTCGGTTCGGGAAAGCCTCAAGGAGCGTCTCCCCAAGAAGCCGCATATACCCCGCCAAAACAATAAAATCCACCTCACGCGCGCGAAGCTCTTCTAAAATCTTTTTTTCGCAAGAAGCTTTGTTCAAAAAGTCGCTTGCCGAAAAAACAAAAGAAGGCAATTCAAATTGATCTGCCCGTTCGAGCACCTTAGCTCCCGGCTTATCGCATACAAGTAGCTTGACCTCAGGCCGGATCACATCATCACGCATCAAAGCTTCAAAATTCGAACCACTTCCCGAAGCAAAAATCGCAATCCTCATTTCCCTTCACCCGAAACAAACTGAACCGCATCCATTTCACGCTTCACAACAGAACCAATCCGGTAAGCTGATTCCCCAAGTTCAGCCAAAACCGCATCCTGAACCTCCGCAGGAACCGCTAACACAAGCCCAATCCCCATATTAAAAATCTCAAACATCTCAAGCTCATCCAAATCTCCTAAGCCTTGCATATGTTTAAAAATCGGTAAAACAGGCCAACTGCCAAGCTCCACTTGCGCCGCCAAATCCGCATCTAGCATCCTTGGCAAATTCTCAACAAAGCCTCCGCCCGTGATATGCGAAATCCCGTGCACTGAATAGCGCTTCAAGACTTCAAGCACCGGCTTTACATAAATCCTCGTCGGTTCGAGAAGCTCCTCCCCGAGTTTCCTGCCAAAAGCTTCGACAAACGTATCAAGAGAAAAATCGTGATCCTTAAAATAAAGTTTCCGCACAAGCGAGTAGCCATTGCTATGTATCCCACTTGAAGCAAGACCGATCAATACATCGCCCGCTTTCACCGCACCTTTAGCAATCAAACGCTCCTTCTCACAAGCTCCGACCGTAAAACCAGCCAAATCATATTCCTTCGGGGCATACATATCAGGCATCTCCGCCGTTTCTCCGCCAACAAGTGCACAGCCCGCTTCCGTACACCCTGCCGCAACGCCCTTCACGATTTGCTCCATCTTAAGCGGCGACGTTTTCCCCGCCGCAATATAGTCCAAGAAAAACAGAGGTTCCGCACCTTGCGCCAAAATATCGTTGACACACATCGCCACACAATCAATCCCGATCGTGTCATGCTTATCCGCCTCAATCGCAAGCAAGAGCTTCGTTCCAACTCCGTCCGTACCAGAAACAAGAACGGGTTCCTTGAGGGCAAGCAAACTAAGATCGAACATCCCGCCAAACGCCCCTAGTGCGCCCATCACACCACGTCGCTTCGTTTGTTCAACATGCTTTTCAATCCGCCGAACAACCTCATAGCCAGCTTCTACATCCACGCCTGCTTTACTATACGCATTTTCCGCCACAGTGTTTCCTCCTTTTAAATTCCGTTTTTTTGCGCTTCAAGACTTGCCAAATATTCCGCTTCATAATCATAAAGTGGCGTTGGATAGTCGCCATTAAAATACGCCATACAAAGCCCGCCATAAGGCTCATCCGGATAAGGTCGCCCGATCGCATTAACGAGCCCTTCTTCACTCAAATAGCAAAGCGAATCCGCGCCGATGATCTGACAAATCTCATCCACATTATAATTCGCCGCAATCAGTTCATTCCGTGTTTGAATATCAATCCCATAAAAGCAAGGGAACGCAAGCGGTGGCGAAGCAATCCGAACATGCACTTCAAGCGCCCCAGCTTCCCGGAGCAAGCCCACAATTCGCTTACTCGTCGTCCCGCGAACAATCGAATCATCAATCATCACGACCCGCTTCCCTTCAACGACCCCACGAACCGCCGAAAGTTTCATCCGAACCCCCTGCTCGCGCAACTCCTGCGAAGGTTGAATAAACGTCCGTGCCACATAGCGATTTTTGATCAATCCAAGCTCATAAGGCAGCCCCGCTTCTTCCGCATAGCCAATCGCAGCAGAAATACTTGAATCCGGAACTCCCGTCACCACATCCGCATCCACAAAGGCCTCTTTCGCAAGCTGTTTCCCGCTTCGCTTCCGTGCCGAATGCACATTAATTCCCGCAATATTAGAATCCGGACGAGCAAAATAAATGTATTCCATACTACAAATCGAATGCTTAACTTCCTTCGTAAACGAATCAATATGCAAGCCATCATCATCCACGATAATCAGCTCACCCGGTTCCACATCCCGAACAAATTCCGCCCCAACCGTATCGAAGGCACACGTTTCAGAAGCAATCACATAACTATCTCCAATTCGCCCAATCGAAAGCGGCCGAAAACCATTCGGATCAAGCGCTGCAATCATCGCATGTTCCGTAAGTAGCATGTAGGCAAAGCCGCCTTGCACTTTTCGAAGTGCTTCTTTTAAATCCTGAATAAAATCCCCTGTCCGGCTGCGCTTCATGAGATGCGCCAACACTTCCGTATCTGAACTCGTTTGAAAAATTGCCCCTTCGCTTTCTAATTCCTTACGAAGCGTCTTCGCATTGATCAAATTCCCATTATGCGCAAGAGCAAGCGACGAATCCTGAAAGTGGAACAAAAACGGCTGAACATTTCCAAGACTTTTTCCGCCAGCAGTCGCATAACGCACATGGCCAATCGCGCCACTTCCCGTTAAGTCTTCCAGTTCCCCGTGCTTAAAAACATCTGCTAATAAACCTAGGTTGCGGTGTCCGCGTAACACTTTTCCATCTGTCGAAACAATTCCCGCACCTTCTTGCCCGCGGTGTTGCAAGCTGTGTAACCCGTAATAAGTGACTTCTGCCGCCTGCGCGTGGTTCCAAACACCAAAAATCCCGCATTCTTCATTTAAACCTTTTATTTCAGCAAGCATGAAAGTGCTCCTTCCCAAATGGCCCGAAGTGCTACGGTTTCTTTTTCTAGCACATCATCTCCACTTTGAATAACTAAGCGGCCATTTTCCGTTACCTTTCCAATTTCGTAAGCTGTGAGTCCTTCAAAATACTGCGTGAACTGGGCACGATTTTCCGGCTTTACCGAAACAAGGAAGCGTGACTGCGACTCACTAAACATTTCTGTGAGTGAAAATGGCAGTTTCACTTCAGCTCCAAATTCACCAGCAAAAGCTGCTTCCGCAAGTGCAACAGCTAAGCCGCCTTCCGCAAGATCATGTGCGCTTCTAACGGTTCCTGCTTGAATTGCCGCAAGAAGCGCCGCCTGTGTTTTTTGTTCGATTTGAAGATCCAGTTCAGGCGCACGTCCAGTTATTTTTCCTTCTAAAAGTTTTTGCAACTCCGACCCGTTAAATTCGGCTTTCGTTTCGCCAATGAGGAATATGAGATCATTTGCCTCTTTAAAGTGTTGCGTTGTAATATCTTTCGTTTGTTCAACTAGGCCAACCATCCCAATCACAGGTGTTGGATAAATGCCCGTTCCATCCGTTTCATTATAAAGCGATACATTCCCAGAAATCACTGGCGTATCCAGTTTGCGGCAAGCTTCACTAATTCCGTCCGCCGCCTTTTCAATTTCCCAAAAAATCTCAGGCTTTTCCGGATTCCCAAAATTAAGTCCGTCCGTAATCGCAAGCGGTTTAGCTCCACTAGCCACAATATTTCGAGCGGCCTCCGCAACAGCAATCGCTCCTCCCATTTCTGGATCCAGATACAAGTAACGCGAATTGCAGTCCGTTGTCATCGCAATCGCTTTATCCGTTCCCCGAACACGAATCACCGCCGCATCAGATCCCGGCGCAACAGCCGTACTCGTCCGCACTTGATAGTCAAATTGTTCGTAAATATGCCGTTTACTAGCAACCGTTGGAGAAGCAAGGAGTTTTTCAAACACAGCGCCGTGGTCTAAGTTGCGTGGCTCAAACGGCTTTTCATTTTGAAAGGCCTTGAAGCGAGCGGGTTCCTTAGATGGCTTGTGATAAACCGGCGCATCCTCTGCTAGCGCATCGACTGGCACATTTGCTACTACTTCCCCGTGGTGAATAATTTTATACATCTTATCATCCGTCACATGCCCAATCGTGACAGCATGCAAGCCATAACGCTCAAATAAAGCTTGAATTTCTGCTTCGTGCCCTTTTTTCACGCAAAGGAGCATCCGTTCTTGCGATTCAGAAAGCAACATTTCATAAGCCGACATCCCCGTTTCTCGCTGCGGGACATCATCCATCACCAGTTCAAGCCCGGCTCCTGCTTTCGACGCCATCTCAGAACTCGAGCTAACAAGTCCAGCTGCCCCCATATCTTGAATCCCAACCAAAATATCGGCATGCTGTTCAATTACTTCAAGACAAGCTTCAAGCAATAACTTTTCCATAAACGGATCGCCAACTTGAACCGCTGAGCGTTGTTGCTCCCCTTCTTCACTAAATTCAACCGAAGCAAACGTCGCGCCATGGATCCCATCTCGACCCGTTTTCGCCCCGACATACATCACTGGATTTCCAGCACCAACAGCCTGACCTTTTTGAATATCTTCTTTTCGAATCAAACCAACACACATCGCATTCACGAGTGGATTCTTCTCATAGCAACCCTCAAATTGCACCTCGCCGCCAACGGTTGGAATCCCGATCGAGTTCCCATAACCAGCAATCCCAGCGACCACTTCACTGACCAAGTATTTAGTATGCGGCTTAGTCAGTTCACCAAACCGAAGCGAATTGAGCATCGCGATCGGCCGAGCTCCCATCGAGAACACATCACGAATAATCCCGCCAACACCCGTTGCAGCTCCTTGATAAGGCTCCACATACGAAGGATGATTATGACTTTCCACTTTAAAAGCCACTCCAAGCCCATCGCCAATGTCAACGATGCCAGCTCCTTCACCAGGACCTTGAAGCACTTGTTTCCCTTCCGTAGGAAATTTCTTTAAAACCGGCTTCGAATTCTTATAGCTACAATGTTCCGACCACATCACTGAAAACAAGCCCGTTTCCGTATAATTTGGCTTTCTCCCAAGAATAGACTCAATCAAAGCATACTCACTATCCGTAAGCCCCATCTCAAGATACACCTTATCCTCTTCAATTTGAATCGCCGTAGGTTCATTTGCTAGCACTTTGATAAGCCTCCTTAAAAGAACTTAAAATCGATTGAAACAATTTAATTCCATCCGTTCCGCCGACAATTTCCTCAACCGCTCGCTCCGGATGTGGCATCATTCCCAAAACATTCCCCGCCCGGTTTACAATCCCAGCAATGTCACCGGTGCTCCCATTTGGATTCTCACTTGCATAGCGGAAGACAATTTGGTGATTTTCTTCCAGTTCCCGGTACGTCTCAGGATCCGTATAATAATTGCCTTCTCCGTGCGCAACAGGAATCTCAATTTCTTGATGCAACTCGTAGCCGCTCGTAAAGATTGTATCCGCATTTTCCACACGAAGCGGCACCGTTTTGCAGACAAAATGCAAATTATCATTGCGAAGTAACGCTCCCGGAAGTAGCCCCACTTCTGTCAAAATCTGGAAGCCATTACATACGCCAAGTACAGGTTTCCCTTCGTGAGCAAATCGCAAGACTTCTGGCATGATATTCGCAAATTTAGCAATCGCCCCAGTCCGCAAATAATCCCCATAAGAAAATCCGCCGGGAAGTAGCACCGCATCAAAGCCATCCAGTGAAGTCTCCGCATGCCAGACAAATTCCGCTTCTTCCTCAAGCACATCACGAATCGCATGCAACATATCAAGATCACAATTTGAACCTGGAAATTGAATCACCGCAAATTTCATCTTTAAGCCTCCTCGATTTCATAACGATAATCTTCCATCACTGGATTCGTTAGCAACTTATCGCACAACTCATCTAACAATTCATGAATATCCCGTTCCGTTTTCTCTACTTTTAATTCCATATATTTCCCGATCCGCACATCGTTTACAGCCTCATATCCCATACTTTTCGCCGCATCTTTAACCGCCGTTCCTTGCGGGTCAAGTACACTTTTCTTTAAAGTCACATAAATTTTAACATTATACATTTTCCGTAACCTCCTCAAGGCGAGCTAAGATTTCATCATAAACTGTGATTAAATTCCCAATATTCCGACGAAAAACATCCTTATCGAGCTTTTCCATCGTCTCCATGTCCCAAAGTCTGCAAGTATCAGGCGAAATTTCATCAGAAAGAAGTATCTCCCCGTCCTTCGTCCGACCAAATTCCAACTTAAAATCAACCAAGATCACGCCCGCTTTTTCAAAAAGCTCGGTTAGCACTACATTAATTCGGCGTGCTTCTTGCTTCAAAATCTCCACTTCCCGATTTGTTGCCACTTCTAAAAACAAAACATGATCGTCATTGATAAATGGATCATTTAGCGCATCATCCTTGTAGTAGAACTCCACAATCGGATTTTCAATCCGTTCGCCTTCTTTCCTTCCGAGCCGCTTCGCAAGACTTCCTGCAAGAACATTTCGAACAACGACTTCAAGCGGAATAATCTCTACTTCTTGAACCAACTGTTCTGTCTCTGAAATTTCCTCGATAAAATGACTGTTAATCCCATGTGCCTTCAGATAACGAAAAATAAGCGAAGTGATTTGATTATTGCGTCTTCCTTTTCCTGCAAAAATCTCTCGTCTTTCGCCATTTAATGCCGTCGCGTCATCTTTATACGCCACACGCAAAACGCCCACATCCGGGGTTTTATACAATTTTTTTGCCTTACCTTCATAAATCAACTCGTCTTTCACGCTATAACGCTCCTTTTTTATTGAAAGTAGCGTGCCCGCAAAAGCTGCGGGCATGCCCTGTTAAAGCCCTAAACGGTTAAAAATCATATCGACATTTTTCAAGTGATAATTATAATCGAAGCAATCGGCAATTTCTTCTTCCGAAAGTAAAGATGTGATTTTCGGTTCGCTCTCCACCAATTCTCTAAACGGCGTGTGCGTTTCCCAAGCTTCCATCGCTTTCGGTTGAACCGTATCATACGCTTCTTCACGTGCCATGCCTTTATCAATCAAAGCAAGTAATACACGCTGCGAATAAATCAGTCCAAGTGTTGCATTCATATTTCGTTTCATATTTTCTGGGAAAACGGTTAAGTTTCGAACGATCGAACCAAAACGATTTAAAATGTAATCTAGCAGAATCGTGGCATCCGGTAAAATGATTCGTTCTGCCGAGCTATGAGAAATATCACGTTCGTGCCATAGTGAGACATTTTCATACGCTGTTATCATGTGACCACGAATGACACGTGCAAGCCCTGTCACATTCTCAGAACCAATTGGATTTCGTTTATGTGGCATCGCAGAAGACCCTTTTTGCCCTTTCGCAAAAGCTTCCTCCACTTCACGCACTTCACTTTTCTGCAAGCCACGAACTTCCACTGCAAATTTTTCAATTGAAGTCGCAATAAGTGCGAGTGTAGCCACATATTCCGCGTGACGATCGCGTTGCAAGGTTTGCGTTGAAATCGGTGCAGGCGTTGTGCCTAACTTCCGGCAAACATACTCCTCAACTGCGGGATCAATATTCGCATATGTGCCAACAGCCCCAGACAATTTCCCAAATTCCACACCTTTTGCCGCGTGATCGAACCGCTCCAAATTCCGCTTCATCTCTTCATGCCAAAGAGCCAGTTTCAAGCCAAACGTAGTGGGCTCAGCGTGAACGCCATGTGTCCGTCCCATCATCACCGTATACTTATGCTCTTTTGCTTTTTCTGCAAGAATTTGGATGAAAGCTTCTAGGTCTTTACGGAGAATATGATTGGCTTGTTTGAGCAAATAAGAATTCGCCGTATCCACCACATCTGTTGACGTTAAACCGTAATGTACCCATTTTCGTTCTTCACCGAGCGATTCAGAAACAGCCCTTGTAAAAGCCACAACATCATGACGAGTTTCTTGTTCAATTTCTTTGATCCGCTTCACATCAAAAGTTGCGTGTTCACGAATTTTAGCCACATCTTCTTTTGGAATAACACCAAGTTCAGCCCAAGCTTCGCAAGCCAAAATTTCAACTTCAAGCCAAGCTTTAAATCGATTTTCTTCCGTCCAAACTTTGTCCATTTCTTCCCTAGTATAGCGTTCTATCATTCGTTTTCGTTCCTCCACTTAATCCCAAATTTGTGTTTCCTTTAAGTCACGCAGTACGGCTTCCGTATCGTTTGTGAGAATCGTAATGTGCCCCATCTTCCGATCACGTTTGACTTCTTTTTTACCATAATAATGAACGAACCAGCGTGCATAATTCCCCATATTTTGATTGACCCCTTCAACATGCTGCCCTAAGATATTGACCATCACAGCAGGTTTTAAAAGTTCCGGTTTCAAAAGTGGCAGCCCGACAATTGCACGAATATGTTGGGCAAACTGCGAAATCGAACAAGCTTCAATCGAATAGTGCCCCGAATTATGTGGTCGAGGTGCTAATTCATTAACATAGAGCGCACCAGATTTTGTCACAAACATTTCGACAGCTAGCACTCCTTCAAGATGTAAAAATTCGGCCAGCTTTTCAGCAATTGCATGTGCTTCTTCATCTGCATCTTGGTCAATTCTTGCCGGTACAACTGATGTGTGTAAAATATTATTCACATGAACATTTTCGCTCACAGGGAATGTCTCCACCTGTCCAGCCCCATTTCGAGCGACAACAATTGAAATTTCTTTTTCAAACGGAATGTAGGCTTCAAGTACACAAGACCCATAACGTAAAAGTGGTAAGGCTTCTTCAATATCGTTTTCCTCACGCAAAACAAATTGACCCTTGCCATCATAGCCACCACGGGCCGTTTTCAAAATAGCTGGGTAGCCAATCCCCTTAATTTTTTCCCGAATATCTTCTTCATCAACTACGACCGCGTAAGGCGCAATATTAATGTTGCATGACTCTAAATAAGCTTTTTCAAGAATGCGATCCTGGGTAATCGATAGAAGCTCTGTCCCTTGCGGAATCCAAACTAACTTCTCAATATCCGCGAGCGCATCATAATCGACATTTTCAAACTCATACGTCACAACATCTGCATGAGCAGCTAGCTCCCGAAGCGCTGCCGAGTCATCATATTCAGCTATAATCTGTTCATCACTGACCTGACCTGCTGGACTATCAACAGTAGGATCTAAAACAATAATTCGATACCCCATTGCCTTGGCGGATAGTGCCATCATACGTCCCAGCTGACCACCACCAATAATTCCAATCGTGCTATTTGGAAGCAAATATTTTTTACTCAAGACTATCACTACTTTCCTGTACATTTTCTTCTAGTGTAGCACGTCTTTTCGCTAATCTGCTAGTAATAGTTTCATTAGAAATTGATAAGATTTGAGCTGCAAGAAGTCCAGCATTCGTAGCCCCTGCATCTCCAATCGCGACAGTTGCAACTGGAACGCCTCCAGGCATCTGAACAATCGAAAGAAGGGAATCAAGTCCATTTAGCGCTTTCGACTGCACAGGCACTCCAATCACAGGGAGTGTTGTTTTTGCCGCAACCATACCTGGAAGATGTGCAGCGCCTCCAGCCCCAGCAATAATCACCTTAATCCCTCGATCTCTCGCGGTCTCTGCATATTGAAACATCAGATCAGGCGTACGGTGAGCAGAAACTATCTTTTTTTCATAGGAAATCTCTAGTTCATCCAATATCAGACAAGCCTTTTTCATCGTACTCCAATCTGAAGTACTTCCCATAATGACTCCAATTTCAGCAGGCATGCGCTGCTCATCTCCTCTTCTCATGAACTAAACATCAATAACACTTTCATTCTAACAATAGCGAAGAGAAATGTCAATTCGAAAATCGAACGTTTATTAAACTAAAAACACGAACGTTCGTGTTTTTAGTTTATTTTGAACGATTCTAATCAAAAAACGGACAAGAAATAAGAAATTTCTTGTCCATTCGATATCATATCATTCTTGATTTTGATTTTTTTTAGCTTGAAGTCTTCTAACGTGTCTAACCCAAAAACCGCCATGAATTTGCTTAGGTTCAGAAGAAACAATAAATGCCTTTTCATCAATTGCAATAATTTGCTTATAAAGCTTATGTTCATACTTACGAGGAGTTAAAATTTCAAGCATCATTCGCTCACCATCACGCCCATTTGCAAGCCAGCTTGTAACACCGTAACCCTTCTCGCGAATTTGATTCGGTAAATCTAAGTTATATTCCTTTGTAATCACATTAACAGTAATATATCCGAGAGCGAGTCTCTCTTCAATCTTCATTCCGATAAACAAGCCAACTCCATAACCAACAGCATAAGCAATCACATTGGCAATGTTGTTTAAATTATTAAGTACTAAACTCAAGGCGACCACATAGATGATCATTTCAAGCATACTAACAAAAGCTGCTAAATAGCGGTAACCTTTCATCGTTAACAAAAGCCGCACTGTCGAAATGGCAACATACAAGATATTAACTATAAAAATGGTGATGACTACACCTACTGCTCCTTCTAGCATGACGACACAACCTTTTACTGGAATAAGAATTTTTAGCGTTCCCTTGTACTATTCCATTTAATGAGAACTGTCAAACATAGTGGACAATAAAAAAAGAATCTGGATGCGTTTCCAGATTCTTTACTTGCCCGGCGGCGACCTACTCTCACAGGGGGAAGCCCCCAACTACCATCGGCGCGGAGAAGCTTAACTACCGTGTTCGGGATGGGAACGGGTGTGACCTTCTCGCCATAGCCACCAGACAAGGAATATGAAAGAACGTTGTTCTCTCAAAACTAGAGAAGAAAAGTGTGTAGCCCTGAGAACGGGAAAGTTCTTTTTGAGGTTAAGTCCTCGATCGATTAGTATTTGTCCGCTCCATATGTCGCCATACTTCCACTCCAA
>NZ_JAATJW010000025.1 GCF_011800755.1 Listeria valentina | reverse complement strand
GAGTAAATATAAGCAGACACAGTTCTTTTCCTTCGTAAATAACGTGCTAGCCAAGTTTGTGCCGCGTTTTTCTTTATACACATATACAACCACTTCATTATAACATAACTGTTTAAATTAAGGCATTATTTTTAATGAAAAGAAAGAAATTTAATGATTTCTTTAGAAATAGCCCTGCTCCTTCAAACTGAGATATCTATCTTGACCAATAATAATATGATCGAGCAGTTCAATACCAACGATTTCCCCCGATTCTTGTAACCGTTTAGTTGCTGAAATATCTTCCTTAGATGGAGTTGGATCACCTGATGGATGGTTATGGAAGCAAAGAACAGAAGCTGCAGAAATCTTTAATGCTGTTCGGAAAACTTCACGAGGATGAACAATACTCATGTTTAAGCTGCCAATGAAAAGAGTTTCTCGGTGAAGTAAATGATTTTTAGTATTTAAAAATAAACAATGGAAATGTTCTTGATGTAAAAAACGCAGCTCGGGCATAACAAGTGCTGCGGCTTGTTCAGGCGTGCGAATAACGAGAATTTCTTTGTCTTGTTGCGCTTTATGGACCCGTTTCCCAAGTTCAATAGCTGCTGCAAGTTTACATGCTTTTGCAGGTCCGATTCCTTTTATCTTTTGAAACTCAGACACATTGGCTTGCTGAATCTCCGAAGTACCACGAAACCGCATTACAAAACGTTTTGCAAGTAATTCAACGGATTCTGTTTTTGTACCTGTCTCTAGTAACACAGCGACAAGTTCATCAAGAGAAAGGCAGTCTACTCCTGCATATGCAAGTTTTTCACGTGGTTGTTCTAGTTTTGAATGTAATGACAATTTTAAACGCCTCCTGTTTGTAAAATAAGATAAATTAGAAAGCCTGTGAACAAAAAAGGAACGAAGGGAATCTTTTTCTTCCATGTAATCTTTTTAAAAAGAAACGCAAATCCTAAAATCAGATTTGCACTGGCTAGTGCAAGAAAGAAAATCCAATAGCTTGCTTTAAATCCAAGTGCTGTTCCTAAAATGATAAGTAATTTGGCGTCTCCCATGCCAAATCCCTTTCGGAAAATATAGTAGATCAAGCCATAAAATGAAAAACTGCAGGAAAACTGCCATAGAATGCTAGAAAATGGGGTCCCTTCTCTTAAGCGAAGCAATAAAACGATACTGAAAAAAACAAGCACTGCAACATCTGGAATATGTAAATAAGTAAGATCAGTTAGTAAAAAGAAAAAAAGGAAGGCTAAACAAATTAGTAGGAGGATTCGATTTGAGGCGCTTCTTTCAAAATAAACGAAGAATGTAGAGAGAATCGGAAAGAGTAGCTCAACAGCCAAATAGGAACGGGATAGTTTTTGACCGCAACACCAAGTTTTACCACGTAAGATTATAAAAGAAAGCAGTGGAATCATTTCAAAAAAAGTAAGCCGTCTTTGACAAAAATCACATCTTGAGAAGCGGAACATAAAAGTCTGTCTCAAAGGTAAATGGGTCGCTGCCACTTGAATAAATGAAGCAAAGATGGCAGAAAAAATAAAAGTATTTAAATAAAGCATAGCACTTGATCGCTCCTCTAAGGTGAATAAGGCTTATTATAGCAAGCCTTATTTTTGTTGTCACCTTGCTAAAAAAGTTTTTCTAAGCCGATTTTTTAGTAAAAATAAAGAAATAGCCTTATGGAAAATCCTTATTTATGAGGTGAATCGGGTTTGAAAATGACATTATAAAAAACAAGCACCTTAAACGGTACTTGTTTTTCCAAGAAGATGTTTCCTAACTTCCGATATAAAATAAAGTGATCCAGTGATATATAATGGATTTTCAGCTCTCTTTTGAGGCACTTGTTCCAGAAACTCTTTCCAATTCAAGACGGGCGAAAGATTGTACCTTTCAGCCACTTCAAGAACATCTTTTTTTGCCATCGCACGAGGAAAATCAAATGTGGTTAGGTAAATCTCTACGTTTTTCACATTCGCTTGGATTTCTTGAATCATTTCATCGTATTTTTTATCAAGCAAAGCACTAAAAAGTAAATTGACTTTTTCAGAGTTCACTTGCTGAAGCGTTTGAATGAGTGCACGAATTCCTTCAGGATTATGCGCACCATCAAGGATGATCGTCGGGTTTTCTGTTACTTTTTCCAGCCTTCCTGGCCAAAAAGCATCAGCAAGTCCTTCGCGAAGCCCTTCTTCCGATAAATGAATCCACTTCTCTTCATGAAGAAAGCGTAATGCATAAATAGCTACAGAAGCATTTTGGATTTGATGATCACCAGCAAGACCCAGTTGTAGCGCTTTTAACTCTCCAAAAGTATCACGATAGTTTACTAGTTCGTTTTCTATTTTTTCAGAAGCAAAATCTTTTTTATATAAGTAAAAAGGAGAACAACGCGAGGTAGCAAGTTCAGCCAAAGTTGCAATAACTGAATCTTGAAGCACACCTGTTACGACGGGAATACCGGGTTTAATAATGCCTCCTTTTTCAAAGGCGATTTCTTCAATCGTATTTCCGAGAAACTCCATGTGATCGAGTCCGATTGTCGTGATGATCGAGAGAATGGGCGTTAAAACGTTGGTTGAATCAAGACGCCCGCCAAGTCCAACTTCGATGATTCCAAAATCAATGGCTTCAAACTCTGCAAAATAAAGAAACATCATAGCCGTAATAATTTCGAATTCAGAAGGTGGACCATACTCGGTCGTTGCGATTTCTTCTGTGATTGGTGCGATTTGATTGGCGAGTCGAACAATATCAGCGTCGCTTATAGGAATGGAGTTGATGGAGATTCGTTCATTAAAGGTCTCGATATATGGAGACGTAAAGGTTCCCACACGGTAGCCTTCTTTTTGAAGAACGGAAGAAAGAAAAGTTAGCGTTGAACCTTTCCCATTTGTTCCAGCAATATGAATAAATCGGTTCTTTTTCTCAGGATGATCCAATTTCTCAAGCAGTAATTCCATTCGCTTTAATCCTGGCTTGATTCCTAAACGTAGCGTCCCATGAATCCAATTTAAGGCTTCTTCGTAAGTGTTAAAATGCAAAGCTTTACTCTCCCTTCTTATGAAAACGCGAAATAGTTCCTGAAAGCAAAAGGAGCTATTTCGCGTTTAAAGTTAAGCGTTTTTTAGTGCTCTGATTCGTTCCTCGACAGATGCTTTTTTCTCAAGGTAATCTTTTTCCTTCGCACGTTCTTCTTGCACCACATTTTCTGGAGCTTTTGAAACAAAGCGCTCATTAGCTAATTTTCCTTGAACACGAGCTACCTCTTTATCCCACTTATCGAGTTCTTTTGTCAAACGTTCAATTTCTTCGGAGAGATCAATAAGTCCTTCGAGTGGCAAGAAAATCTCAGCTCCCGTTATAACAGCAGTCATTGCCGTATTTGTAGGTTCAATATCAAACGAAATTTCTAGAGATTCTGGATTACAAAAGCGTTCAATATAGGAAAGATTTTCTTCTATAATGCGCTTGTAAGCCTCATCTTTAGGTTTGATTTGAATAGCAACAGGTTTGCTAAGCGGCGTATTCACTTCCGCGCGAATATTTCGAACCGACCGGATAATTTCAACAAGCGTCTTCATTGCAAGCGCAGCTTCAGCATGCATTTGCTCTTCGCGAACCACTGGCCACTCCGCAACCGTGATGGATTTTCCGTCATGCGGCAAGTTTTGCCAAATTTCTTCCGTTACAAACGGCATGAACGGGTGAAGCAAACGCATAGTTTGATCAAGTACATATGCAAGAACCGACCGTGTGGTTTGTTTACTTTGTTCATCTTCGCCATAAAGTGAAATCTTGGCGATCTCGATGTACCAGTCACAGAATTCGTCCCAAATGAAATTATAAAGTGTTCGTCCTACTTCGCCAAATTCATACTTCTCGGACAAAGTGGTTACAGTTTGAATCGTTTCATTTAAGCCAGTCAAAATCCATTTATCACTTACTTCCGTTACATGTGACAAATCAATTTCCTCGAATTCAAGTCCATCCATATTGATAAGAGCAAACCGTGAAGCGTTCCAAATTTTATTAATAAAGTTCCATGTTGCTTCTACTTTTTCAAAACTGAACTTCAAATCTTGCCCTGGCGCCGTTCCCGTCGAAAGAGTATAACGAAGTGAATCTGCCCCATATTTATCAATTACTTCAATCGGATCAACACCGTTTCCAAGTGACTTCGACATCTTACGACCTTCAGCATCACGTACAAGTCCGTGAATCAGTGTATCTTTAAACGGTCGCTTCCCAGTGAATTCAACAGATTGGAAAATCATCCGTGAAACCCAGAAATAAATAATATCGTAGCCCGTTACAAGAGCGCCATTTGGGAAGTATCGTTTAAAATCAGGCGCATCCTCGTCTGGCCAGCCCATTGTCGAAAATGGCCAAAGCGCAGAACTAAACCAAGTATCTAACACATCTTCATCCTGTGTCCATTCAGCTTCATTTTCAGGTGGCGTTTCAGAAACATAAACTTCCCCGGTTTCATTATGGTACCAAGCAGGAATCCTGTGCCCCCACCATAGTTGACGCGATACACACCAATCGTGAATGTTTTCCATCCAAGTTGAATACGTTTTTTCAAAACGATTGGGTATAAAATTAACCTTTGTTTCATCGGATTCTTGAATATCAAGTGCCGCTTTTGCTAGAGGTTGCATTTTAACAAACCATTGCAAAGATAAATACGGCTCGATTACAGCATCAGTTCTTTCTGAGTGCCCAACTGAATGCACGTGAGGTTCTTGTTTAATAAAGAGCCCTAACTCTTTAAAGTCTTCAATGATCGCTTTTCTTGCTTCAAAACGATCCATGCCTTGGTATTTACCAGCATTTTCATTCATTGTTGCATCTTCATTCATTACAATGATGCGTGGCAAGTCGTGTCTATTCCCAACTTCAAAGTCATTTGGGTCATGTGCTGGCGTAATCTTAACCGCCCCGGAGCCGAATTCCCGGTCTACATAATCATCAGCCACAATTGGAATTTCTCGATTCATAATCGGAAGAATAATTGTTTTCCCGATCAAATGTTGGTACCGTTCATCTTTTGGATGCACAGCAACAGCTGTATCCCCAGGAATAGTTTCTGGACGTGTTGTCGCAATTTCAAGGAAGCCACTTCCATCAGCTAGTGGATATTTTAAGTGGTAGAAGTTCCCTTCAATTTCTTTATGGATAACCTCGATATCCGAAAGCGCGGTTTTAGCAACAGGATCCCAGTTGATGATATATTCCCCGCGATAAATCAAGCCTTTTTCATAAAGAGAAACGAATACTTTTTTGACAGCATCCGAAAGCCCCTCATCCAAAGTGAAACGCTCACGAGAATAATCCAAGCCAAGTCCCATTTTTTCCCATTGTTCTCGAATGAATCCAGCATATTCTTCTTTCCATTCCCAAGCTTTATCCAGAAATTTAGCTCGTCCTAATTCATGACGAGAAATACCCTGTTCTTTCAGTTTGGCTTCTACCTTTGCTTGAGTTGCAATCCCCGCGTGGTCCATTCCCGGTAAATAAAGTGTGTCAAACCCCTGCATTCGCTTGATTCTTGTGATAATATCTTGTAGTGTCGTATCCCACGCGTGCCCAAGATGGAGCTTTCCAGTTACATTTGGAGGCGGAATGACAACGCTGTAAGCTTGCTTTGACGAATCTCCTGAGGCCTTAAAGAAGTCATTTGCAATCCACCAGTGATATCTCCCACTTTCAACATTGCTTGGCTCATATTTTGTTGGCATTTCTGTGTTATCAAATTCCTTCATTCTATTTCCTCCCATCAAATTCTCCTTATAAAAGTAAACAAAAAAACTCTTTCCATCCGAAAAGGACGAAAAGAGTTTAGATTCGCGGTACCACCTTTTTACCGAAAAAATTCGGCACTCGTTCAAGTAACGATGCGATTTAGCACCGGTTTCCCCTACTTTTAAGTTCAGAAAAACAGCTCCAAGGCTACCTTCTGTGAATTTTCTTTGAAAGTTTGCAGCAACCACTTTCTCTCTAAGAAAGAAAAATTCACATACTCTTCCTCTTCTTCGCTTTTTAATATTATGTTTTTAGTCTATCAAAATTCATGCAGCTCGTCAATTTTTGTAAACTAGTTTTTCAAGCGTTTAAAAGTCGTTTCAAAAGCTTCTAGCGTTTGATCGATTTCCTTTTCCCCGTGCATCGTAGAAATAAAGATTCCTTCAAACTGTGAAGGCGGAAGGAAAATTCCTTGATCGAGCATTTCCTTATAATAACGGCTAAAGAATTCAAGATCACTGCTTTTGGCCGTTTCGAAATTAATCACTTTTTGATCTGTGAAGAAAAAGCCAAACATAGAACCAGCTTGATTGATGGCAAGCGGGACTTCATATCTTGTAGCGATTTCTTTAAGTCCTTCTTCCATTCGCTTGATGAGTGCACGAAACTTCCCATAATCATGCGGCGTTAATTGCTTAATGGTCTCAAATCCTGCTGTCATAGCAAGTGGATTTCCAGAAAGTGTGCCTGCTTGATACACAGTGCCAGCTGGTGCAACATGCTCCATGATTTCTTTTTTACCCCCATAAGCGCCAACAGGGAGACCACCACCGATAACTTTTCCTAAACATGTCAAATCAGGCGTTACAACATAATATCCTTGCGCAGAATAATAATCCACCCGGAAACCTGTCATTACCTCATCAAAAATCAATAAGCTGCCAAATTTTGTTGTTAGTTTCCGTAGCCCTTCGAGAAAGCCGGCAATGGGTGGAACGACTCCCATATTTCCAGCAACGGGTTCAACGATGACACAGGCAATTTCCTCGCCAAAATGTTCAAACGCAAGCGTGGCACTTTCCAAGTCATTGTAAGGAACCGTAATCGTATCTTTTGCTAAGTCCGGCGTCACTCCTGGGGAATCCGGTAAGCCAAGCGTGGCGACTCCGGATCCTGCCTTAATTAAAAGAGAATCCCCGTGACCGTGATAGCTGCCTTCGAATTTTAAGATCTTATTGCGCTTCGTGTACCCTCGCGCAAGCCGAATAGCACTCATTGTTGCTTCCGTTCCTGAAGAAACCATCCGCACGATTTCAATAGACGGGACACGCTCAATCACGAGTTTTGCCAATTCATTTTCAATTTCTGTTGGCGTCCCGAAGCTAGTTCCTTTTTGAACCGCTTGTGTTAGTTTTTCCACTACTTGTGGATTTGCGTGTCCGAGAATAAGCGGCCCCCACGATAAAACATAGTCAATATAATGGTTGCCATCGATATCTTTAATATACGCCCCGTTTCCTTCTTTCATAAAAACAGGATCAGCCGCGACGGATTTAAAAGCACGAACTGGACTATTTACTCCGCCTGGCATTAATTTTAAGGCTTCATCAAAAGCTTTTTTGGACGCTGAGTGTTTCATGTTTTTCCCCCCGATTTTTATTTTTGCAGATACTTCGCAACATCTTTTGCAAAATAAGTAATAATAAGTGATGCTCCTGCTCGCTTCATGCTAAGAAGCATTTCCATCACAATTTTTTCTTCATCGATCCAGCCGTTATGTGCAGCAGCTTTTACCATCGCATATTCGCCGCTCACATTATAGGCAACGACTGGCAAATGCGTAGTATTACGAACGTCACGAACAATATCCAGATAGGAAAGCGCTGGTTTTACGATTAAAAAATCAGCTCCTTCTGCTTCATCACTGTTTGCTTCACGAAACGCTTCTTCACGGTTAGCTGGATCCATTTGATACGTTTTTCGGTCACCAAATTGCGGCGCTCCATCAGCAGCATCACGAAATGGACCATAAAAAGCTGAAGCATATTTGACCGCATAGGACATAATCGGAATATTTATGTAGCCTGCTTCATCTAGTCCTTCGCGAATAGCTGCAACAAACCCGTCCATCATATTACTGGGAGCGATGATATCAGCCCCTGCTTCCACTTGGCTGACTGCCGTTTTTTTCAGCACTTCAAGCGATTCATCATTTAAAATCTCGTCGCCTTGCACAAGCCCGCAATGCCCGTGGTCCGTAAATTCACATAGACAAGTATCTGCTACAACAAGAATCTCAGGAAAAGCCTTCTTTATAATTCGTGTAGCTTCTTGAACGACTCCATGATCATGAAAGGCTCCCGTTCCAACGCTATCTTTTTCTTTCGGAATACCAAATAAAATGACAGCTTGAATACCTGCTTCTTTCACTTCTCGGATTTCTTCTTCTAACAAAGCTAATGGAAACTGATAAACGCCAGGCATTGAAGGAACTTCTGTTTTTGTTTCTCCAAATTCTTTTACAAAAATAGGATAAATAAAATCATCCATCGAAAGTTCATTTTCTCTTACTAAATCACGCATCGCGTTCGACGTGCGCAAACGACGATGGCGGTCAAAACTTTTTGTCATCATTCTTCGACTCCTCTATTATTAAATCTATTAAATTATCCATCTGATAGTTTTCGGGTTGAAAATTCACTTTATACCCATCCTTCTCAATTGCCCGAGTGGTCACTTCACCAATCGAACCAATCGGAAAAGTGGGCTTTAATGAAAATCGATCTAAAATTTGTTTGAAATTCTTCCAAGCAGAAGGACTCGCAAACACAGCAATAAAGTGCGGAAAAAGCTTTACAGCTTTTTCTAAGTTTGTCGCTGCATCGCTAGGTAAAATGGTATCATAAAGCGGCAGTTGAAAACAGGCAATGCCAAGATCAGATAAAAACCCAGCTATTTTTGGTTTCGCAATTTTACTTTGGGGAAGTAAGACAGTTTGCGCTTTTTCAGTATATAACTGACTCCATTCCTTCAAAAAGACTTCTGTTTCATAAAGGCTTGGTTCAAAGTCAACTTTTACTCCTAAATTTCGAAGAGCCTCAGAAGTTTTTCTCCCGATCGAGGCAACTTTCATTTTTTCGGGCAATTGACTGATCCGATCTGCAAAAAAACGTACCGAATTTTGACTCGTGAAAAAAATCCAATCTGCTTGGTGTGCTTCCTCTGTCAATTCAAACACAAGGGGTTTTGTTTCAATCATCGGCAATGAAATCGCTTCTATCCCAGCATTTTGCAAACGTAAAAGCCCCGCTTGATTTCTATTTCTCTCCCGTGTTAAAAAAACAGGACTAGTCATGGCGGCGTAACTCCTGAATAATTTGAGCGGCTCCCTGATCAAGCAATTCATGAGCTGATTCTTCCCCGAGCTGCTCAGGACTTGTTCCTGTTTTTTGAGCAGCCAGACGGTTGCTCCCATCCGCATTTGCAACAAACCCTCTAAACCAAAGTGACTCATCCGCTTCTTTCACAGCAAAGCCAGCAATGGGAATCTCACAACCTCCATTTAATGTTTCAAGAAACTTCCGCTCACATTGGACAGAAAATGCAGTGTTGGCATCATGAATGGAAGCAAGCATTTCAAGTAACTCTTTATCCATTTCGCGACATTCAATCGCAAGAGCACCTTGCCCAACAGCCGGAAGACAATCTTCTGCAGCAAGCCGCTCCACTTTTAAATTCCCATCATCTAGCCAGCCCATCCGACTTAAACCAGCTTCCGCCAAAATAATAGCATCGAATCCTTCTTCTTCTAATTTTCGTAACCGCGTATCAATATTGCCTCGAATCGAACGAATTTCAAAATCAGGTCGGATTCGCTTTATTTCCGCACTGCGCCGCAGGCTACTCGTTCCAATAACAGCACCCACAGGTAACTCAGAAAGTGTAGTTGCTTCGCGAAAAACAAGCACATCGAATGGTGATTCCCGTTTCGGAATAGCACCAATTACGAGTCCGTCATGCAATTTGCTCGGGACGTCTTTCATACTATGTACAGCAAAATCGATCGTTGAGTCTGCTAATTGTTCTTCCACTTCAGAGACAAATAACCCTTTGCCACCAACTTTGCTTAAAGTCACATCTAAAATTTTGTCTCCTTTTGTTACGATTTCCTGAACTTTAAACTCCACCTCAGGAAAGTGTTTTTTTAACTCGCGAATGACCCAACTTGTTTGTGTAAGAGCAAGTTTGCTACGCCTTGAGCCGACGATGAATTCCCGTTTCATTTACCCACCTCGTTTTTTTGATTTTGCGTTTCTTTCATCTCGATTTTTCCTGACAAACCAAAAATCGTTTTAAAAATCTCAATTTGATGATCCGCATCCGCTTTTCCAGGCATTTCCTTGATTTCAGCGATTGGATGCTTTAACATTTGATTGATAATGCTCTTCATATGCTTCCCGATCACCGTATATTCCCGCTCTGTCAGTCCAGGAAGCTTATTTTCTAAGCTTTGCATTGTTTTTTCTTGAATCAAAAGCGCCTCTTCACGCAGTTCACGGATCAGCGGAACAACGCCCAAACGCTTTTCCCATTCAAAAAACAGCTCCGCTTCCTTCTCAATTTCTGTTTCAAGCTGCGCAACCAAGCTTTGACGCTCTTCTGTATTGGCGGAAATAACTCCCTCAAGATCATCTAAATCATACAAAAAGACCTTTGAGAGATTGGCTGCAGCGGGATCAACGTTTCGTGGGAGAGAGATATCGATGACAAGAAGCGGCGAATTTCGCGACTCGCTAATTTGTCGCATATCCGCTTCGCTCAGCACATAATCCTCTGCCGAAGTTGAAACAAGAACAATATCTGCATCTTGAATGGCACAACCCAGTGAATCAAAACTTATAGAACGTGCATTTTTAAATTTATGAGCTAGCTTTTGGGCATGTTCTTCCGTCCGGTTTGCCAGTACAATTTCAAGGACACCACTTCCCGCCAAATTCTCCAAAGCAAGTTCGCTCATTTTTCCAGCTCCAACTAAAAGAACAGATTTTTGATTCAAATCTGGGTAAATTCGTTTTGCGACTTCAACAGCTGCATAACTAACAGAAACAGCATTTTCATTGATCTTTGTTCGGTGATGCATGTCTTTAGCAAAATGGATCACTTCACGAAATAATTGATTCAAAATCGTTCCCGTAGTTTCTGCTTTTTGCGCCTTAAAAAACGCCTGCTTCACTTGTCCAAGAATTTGAGTTTCACCAAGCACCAGCGAGTCAAGTCCAGCAGCGACTTCATATAAATGTTTGACGGCTTCTTTTTCCTCATGAAAAAAGAGATAAGAGGCCATCTCCTCAAGACGAATACCAAACCAGTCTGCGAGAAAACGTTTTATATAATATTTCCCGGTATGTGTTTGATCGACAACCGCCGTAATCTCCGTGCGATTGCATGTTGAAAAAATCACATTTTCCAAGATACTTTTTTCATTTTGCAAAGCAATAAGTGCTTTGTCAATTTCTGCCTCAGTAAAACTGAATCGTTCCCGCACGTCAATTGGTGCTGTTTTATGATTCAGTCCAACAGAAAGGATATACATGTGCACGTCCCCCTAATTTGTATTAATTCCATTTTAGCATTTTTCGTTCCGTTAATTCAATCACACAGTTTGTGAAATTTGTAAGGAATCATACAGAAAAAAGAGCCGACAAGTCAGCTCTTTTTTAGCATTTTGCTTCAATGAATGACCATGCTTCTTCTTTACCCATTCCAGTCTCTGCTGAAAACAAAACAAAGTCATCTTCTCCGTCAAAATCAAGGGTTTCTTTTACGACTTTTGCGTTTTTTTGCCATTTACTTCTTGGAATTTTATCTGCCTTTGTCGCAACCACAATAACCAGGATTTGATAATATTTCAAAAACTCATACATCATCACATCATCCGCTGTCGGTTTATGACGTAAATCAACAATTTGAATAACAGCTCGAAGTGGTTCACGAGAAGTAATATACGTTTCGATCATTTCGCCCCATTTTTCACGTTCTTTTTTAGAGACCTTTGCAAAACCATAGCCTGGAACATCCACAAAAAAGAGTGCTTCCTCAATTTTATAAAAATTAAGCGTTTGCGTTTTACCTGGTTTTTGTGAAATCCGCGCCATGCTTTTCCTGCCAATCATTCGATTGATAAATGAAGACTTGCCAACATTAGATCGTCCAGCGAGCGCAAATTCAGGAAGATTGCCTTCCGGATACTGCTCTTGCCAAACTGCACTAATCACAAGTTCGACGTTGTGTACTTGCATAACTTATAGCCCATCCTTTTCCTAATCTCGTTTTAGTATAACGGAAAAACGCTTTTCCTACAACAATTAGAGGAAAAGCGTTTTTTTGTTAAAATTTATCCACTTCTTCTTTCACCATTTTAATAAATTGATCGAGTGGCATATTTTCCGAGTCTTTCGAGCCGTAACGACGAATATTGACTTCGCCACTTTCCGCTTCTTGATCTCCTAAAACAAGCGCATAAGGAATTTTTTGAGTTTGAGCTTCGCGAATCTTATAGCCGAGCTTTTCATTCCGTTCGTCAACTTCTGCACGGAATTTCGAACGTTGAAGTTTTTCTTGCACTTCTTTCGCATATTCAAGGTGCGCATCCGCATTTACCGGAATGATCTCCATTTGAACAGGAGCAAGCCATGTTGGGAAAGCCCCTTTATATTCTTCAATCAAGTAAGCTACAAAACGTTCCATTGTGGATACTACCCCACGGTGAATAACGACTGGACGATGTTTTTCGCCATCTTCACCAATGTAAGTCAAATCAAAGCGTTCAGGGAGAAGGAAATCAAGTTGAACAGTTGAAAGAGTTTCCTCTTTTCCGATCGCAGTTTTCACTTGAACATCCAATTTTGGACCGTAGAAAGCCGCTTCGCCTTCCGCTTCGAAATAATCCATCCCCATTTCATCCATAGCATTTTTCAGCATAGATTGAGCTTTTTCCCACATTGCATCATCATCAAAATATTTTTCAGTATTTTTCGGATCACGATAGCTGAGTCGGAAACTGTAATCAGTGATATTAAAATCATTGTAAACTTCAAGGATGAGCTCGAGTACACGTTTAAACTCATCTTTAATTTGATCTGGGCGAACAAATACGTGCGCATCATTTAGTGTCATTCCACGAACCCGTTGCAAACCAGAAAGCGCGCCACTCATTTCGTAACGGTGCATCAAACCAAGCTCTGCAATCCGAATAGGAAGTTCCCGGTAACTATGAATGTCATTCTTATAAATCATCATATGATGTGGACAATTCATCGGACGAAGCACAAGTTCTTCATTATCCATTTTCATAGTTGGGAACATGTCTTCTTGATAGTGATCCCAGTGTCCACTTGTTTTATAAAGTTCTACATTCGCCATAATCGGAGTATAAACGTGGTTATATCCAAGGCTTTCTTCCTTATCCACAATGTAGCGCTCAATGACACGACGAATTGTAGCACCCTTTGGCAACCAAAGCGGCAATCCTTGGCCAACCTCTGCCGAATTCGCAAAAAGATCTAACTCTTTACCGAGTTTTCTGTGGTCACGTTCGCGCGCTTCTTCTTGCATTTTAAGAAATTCATCCAAATCTTCTTTCGAGAAAAAGGCCGTTCCGTAAATCCGTTGAAGCATTTTATTATTGCTGTCACCACGCCAGTAAGCCCCAGCAACGCTTAGTAATTTGAAGACTTTAATCTTCCCAGTTGAAGGAACATGAATCCCGCGACAAAGGTCGAAAAATTCGCCTTGCGAATAAATAGTTACCGTTTCGTCCGCTGGAATCGCTTCAATTAGTTCTAACTTATACGGATCTCCTACTTCTTTAAAACGCTTAATCGCTTCTTCACGAGAAACCACTTCCCGAGAAATTGGCAAGTTTTCCTTCACAATTTTTTGCATTTCTTTTTCAATTTGCGGAAAAGCTTCCTCGCTAATCGCGCTATCTAAATCAATATCATAGTAAAAACCAGTATCAATTGCGGGACCGACACCGAAATGCGCATCTGGATAAAGTCGTTTTATAGCTTGTGCAAGTAAATGCGCAGAGCTGTGACGCAAAATACCAAGTGCATCTGGATGATCGGGAGTTACGATTTCAATCGCGCCATCTTCTTCAATTGGTGTGACAAGATCCACCAACTGTCCATTAATTTTTCCTGCTAAAGCTTTTTTCTTCAAACTTGGGCTGATAGATTTTGCAATATCAGCTGTTGATGCGCCATTTTCAAACTCTTTTACTGCACCGTCTGGAAATGAAATTTTCATCACGATCTGCTCCTTTACTTTTTATTTTAGTTCTGATAAGAAAACCACTTTCCCCGAGAAAACAAAAAAACTCGTCCCTTAAAACAAGGGACGAGTTAGACTCGTGGTTCCACCCAAGATTTCAAACAAACATATAGGTTTGTTTTCTCTTGTCGCTGTTAACGAAAGCGAATCGTCTATCATTACTCACTTAAAAGCTTTCCAGATAGAAGTTCAAAGGCGGTCCGTTCTTAATTTCCAGTTCGGAGGTTCACAGCTACCCCTCCTTCTCTGTAACATTCCACTAAGACGGTTGTCCTTATCATCACTGATAATTTATTAACTAACACTAGTATACGCATAAAAATAAAATTTGACAAGCATTTTTCTTCACTTATTTTCGTCTGTTTTTTCCTTCCAGCTGAATTTCCTTAGAAAGAAAACGAATGCGTTCCATGATTCGTCTCGCTTTTAACTGTTCTTCCATCCCGTTTTGAGTGAACGTCAAGTGCGATTCAAGCTGCTTCATATTGTAATTGGAAGAGAAAAAAGTGGGTAGCTCCTCTTGCATCCGGAACTGTAAAATTGCTCCCAAAACTTCATCCCGTGTCCAAGACGTCATTGCTTCTGCGCCAATATCATCTAGCATCAAAACTTCTGTTTCTTTGGCAAACTCAATTTTTTCGCTAACCGTGTTATCAGAAATCGACTGTTTGATTTCGCGCATGAATTCCGGTAGGTAAACTAAAGTGGTAGTAACACCTCGGAGTGCAAGTTCACGAGCAATAGCTCCTAGCAAATAAGATTTTCCGGTCCCAAAATTCCCATGAATATAAAGCCCCTTTACGCGTTCAGGCGCATCTGCTGAGAAATGCTCAAGAAAATCAAATGCTTCAACAAGAGCCCGCTTCCGCTCTTCCTCATCCGTATAAAAATGATCGAGCGATGCTTCCAAAATTTGTTTAGGCATGTAAAGCGAGCGAATGCGACGTTCCACACTTTTTCGCTTATCTGCTTCAATTTTTTCAGGCGTTGGATAGTACGTTACCGTGATAAATTCACCGTTAATCACAAGTTTTGGTGCATAGCCCGGCATGAGCGTTTCTTTTTTAGCACGAAACTGCTCATCTTGCGTCATAAATTCATATAAGTTCGACAAGTTTTGATTGATGAGTTGCTCCGTCACTTCATCAGCATGTTCATTTAAAAACGCCCGAATCGGTTCATATCGTAGCACTTTTTCTTTCAGCGAATTATATTCTTTTTCAAAATCTCGCCCACTAAAAAGCTGTCCAAGCGTTCGTTCAATTTTATCCACCTTGATTCACCTACCTTTTCAATTGTTTTTTTATTCGTTTCACTTGATCCTCAAGCGCTTCTTTTTCACGGTCCGACAACTCACTTTTGGCAGGCTCCGTCTCTTCTTTATTAAACCAATCCGGCAAAACTTCAGTTCGTTTTTTACTGGAAAACTGCGATGCCCGGTTGAACTTTCTTTTTTCCTCGGGTTCCTCTTGCAGTCGTTTATATTTTTCGTGCTCAGCAAGTGCAAGCTCCATGGCTTCTTTTGCTGTTTTCACGTTTTTCCGTTTCCAGTGTGCCGCGATGGTCATCATGTAATTTCGCGAAATTTTCCCATCCAGTCTTAGCAAAACATATTCAATCAATACATTCATAACCGGTTGAGGTAAATTTTGCTTAGTCATGACTTCTTCGATCACACGTAAATCCGTTTCAGCCGGTTCAGCACCATCCGCAATATCAATCAAAAGTTGAAAAGGCGTCACGCTCTCAAGATAAACTTGGAGAGCTTCTTCATCATTCACTTCCGGTTTAGGCTGTGTCTCAGCTTGAGTGGACTCCACCCTTTGCTTCGTAGACAATTTAGGCAAGTTATGATGTTTCAATTGATAGCTTTCCCGTATAATTTTCCTGAGCTGTTCAAGCTGGATAACACCACGCGCATCAAGCGATCTGTATAAGAACGAAGGGATATCGCTTTCTTCTACTTGATAAATCGCGTGCATCTTTAAAATCGTATCTTTGACAGGCTCAGTGATTTGCTCTCGACTCAGCATGTTCGGAGAAAGAAGCTCGTAAAAGTAAGTCCAGTCAAACTCTTTTGAATCAAGCTGGATTTCCGTTGCCGCTTTTGCTTCTATAAATTCAGCTTCAACAGGGATTTCAGGCGTTTTGTCGCCGCCACGAAATGGCTCAAACACATCCTGAAAGTTTCTTGTCACATCGCTATAACCAGTGGAATCAAATTTTTGATCGACGAATAATTGCTGTAATTCTTGATAACGCTTATGCCCGACTTGGCTAAATAAATAAATATTTAATAGTCCATCTTCAAAAAACTGTCTCGGCGATAGCGGAGCCAAGAGTTCATAAACAAAAGTTTGATCCTCAAGTCCTGCCTTTTTGTAAGAGCGTACAAGACCAAGCCCTTCAAGTTTAAGGCGCGCTTCAAAAAAAGCTTTAAGCGAGATACCAAGAGACGTGAGCAACTGTGAATGAGGTTTTGCTTTACTCCAAAGCTTATTTTCCTCTACTTCTTCAAGCAGGGAAAAATAAAGAGATAGAGCATTTGCTCCCATGAGTGGCTGATACAGTTTAAGCAGCACTTTGCGATCAAATTCTGTAATAACACCCTCTGCCTTTACCTTATATCCATCAACAGGTCGTAATTCCATCCAAAATTCAGTCAAGCGTTTCTCACCCTTTATTGTTTTTGTCCATTAACTCCTTCAGCTCATCGACAAACACATTAATATCTTTAAACTGACGATATACTGAAGCAAAACGCACATAAGCAACTTCGTCAAGCTTCGCAAGTTTATCCATCACTTTTTCGCCAATTAAATCGGAATCAATTTCACTTTCACCAAGTGCACGCAGTTCCCGCTCTACTTCCGAAACAATATCTTCCAATTGTTCAATACTTACCGGTCTTTTTTCACAAGCACGAATTAAACCACGACGAACCTTTTCTCGTGCAAATTCTTCCCGCGCTCCATCTTTTTTTACAACAATCAGCGGACTTTCTTCCACCTTTTCGAAAGTTGTAAATCGGAAGCCACATTTTTCACACTCGCGTCGTCTTCTGATCGAATTCCCATCATCTGCTGGGCGTGAATCCACCACTCGAGTTCCATTATATTTACAAGACGGACATTTCAAATTTCATTCACTCCCATCATTTCGCTCTATTATACCATGCCTTTTAAGGTCGTGTAAAAGTTCATTTACTTGTTTCTCAGTTTCTTGTTTCGTCCCACTATTATCCACGACAAAATCGGCTAGTTTTACTTTGTCATTAATGGGCATTTGGGCACGAATTCGAGCAAGAGCTTCCTCCTTTGAAAGCCCATTTCGAGCCATCAAACGAGAAAGCTCAATTTCTTCTGTTGTCGCAACTACAAGCACCCGATCAACTAGATCTGTTAACTGGCTTTCATAGAGGAGTGGAATATCGAGGACAACAATCGACTCACCAGCGCGAAACAAGCGATCACGTTCGCTCAGCATCTCTTCGCGCACGAGCGGATGAACAATCTCATTTAGTTGTTCGCGTTTTGCGTCATCATGAAAAATAATCTCCCCAAGTTTCGCTCGGTTTAATTCCCCATCTAAAAGCACATCTGCTCCAAAAGAGGAGATAATTTTCTCAAGTCCAACCGTTCCTTTTTCAACCACTTTTCGTGCTACAATGTCAGCATCAATAACAGCTATCCCAGCGCTTACAAGCATTTGGCTGACCGTAGATTTTCCCGTTGCAATACTTCCCGTGAGTCCCAGTGTGAATCCCATTTTCTTCACCTCTATTTTTGACAATGCGGACAAAAATGCGTGCCGCGACCATTTAACTTAATCTTTTCAATCAAGGTTCCACAAGTCGGACAAGGTTCGCCTTCATGCCCATAAACCACTAACTTTTCTTGAAAGCGTCCTAATTCCCCTTGTGAGTTTACATATGTTCGAATCGTTGAGCCGCCGAGTGCAACCGCTTCTTCCATGATCGCCATCGTTTCCTCATAGACCCGACTTACTTCGAGCTTTGAAAGCGAGTTAGCTGCCCGAGTTGGCAATACTTTTGCCCGATAGCAAATCTCATCCGCATAAATATTTCCAACTCCTGCCACTAATTTTTGATCGAGCAAAATCGTTTTAATTGCTCGAGTTGACTTTTTCAAGCGAGAACGGAAAGGTGCAAGTTCAAAACTTCCAGGAAAAGGTTCCGGTCCCAGTTTTAAAATAGATTTTGTATCGGCTTCCCCGTATTTTTTAATCCATTCCATCGTGCCAAACTTGCGAACATCTAAAAATCTCAGTTCGGTATGATCCGTAAAATGAAAACGAATATGCGTGTGCTTGCTCACTTCGTCTGTATCCTTGTTTAAGCGGAATTTTCCTTCCATCCGCAAATGAGAAAGTAAAGAGCAGTTGGTTAAATCAAAAACTAAAAATTTCCCGCGTCTGCGTACAGCTTCAAACTCCTCACCAACAAGCGCTAATTTAAATTCATCAGGATCCCCATTTACAATCATCTTAGGGACGCCCACCGAAACGTGATCAATTTTTTTCCCAACAACAAGTTCATTTAACGTCTTTCGTACATTTTCGACTTCTGGTAATTCTGGCATGTTTACTTAACTCCTTTTATTTCGCATCATACCAAGTGTCACCAAATGCAGCATCCGCTTTGAGCGGTACATCAAGCGTAACCGCATTTTCCATCACATCTGGTACAATTTTTTCAAGTATTTTAATTTCCTTTTCAGGTGCTTCAAAAATCAATTCATCGTGCACTTGAAGAAGTAAGCGAGCTTGTAATTTTTCTTTTTCTAACCGTTCACTCATCAAAATCATTGCTTTTTTAATAATATCAGCCGCACTTCCTTGAATAGGTGTATTCATCGCAGTACGTTCAGCAAAGCTACGAACATTAAAGTTACGACTCGTAATCTCCGGAATATAGCGGCGACGATGTAAGATCGTTTCCACATATCCGGTTTCTTTCGCTTGCCGTACGATTTCATGCATATATTCATGAACCGCCGGATAGCTTTCAAAATAACGATCAATAAATGCCTTTGCTTCTTTTCGAGTAATGCCTAGATTTTGTGATAACCCGTAATCACTAATCCCATAAACGATTCCAAAGTTAACAGCCTTCGCTTGACGGCGCATCAAAGAATCCACTTGGTCCTTCTCAACATGGAAAACATCCATTGCAGTTTTCGTATGGATATCATAATCATGCTTAAACGCATAAATTAAATTTTCGTCTTTTGAAATGTGCGCTAGTACGCGAAGCTCTACTTGCGAGTAATCCGCCGAGAAAATTTTCCAGCCCGGTTCACTAGGAACAAACGCTTGGCGAATCTTCCGCCCTTCTTCAAGACGAATAGGAATGTTTTGCAAGTTTGGATCAACGGAACTTAATCGACCAGTCTGAGCAAGTGTTTGATTAAAACGTGTATGCACTTTATGCGTCTTTTTATCCGTCACTTTAAGCAACCCCTCAATATAAGTCGACTGAAGTTTTCCTAGCTGGCGATAAGTTAAGATTTCTTCGATAATCGGGTGCTGCCCAGATAACGCTTCAAGCACATCTGCCGCAGTTGAATAGCCCGTTTTCGTTTTTTTAATCACCGGAAGCCCAAGCTTTTCGAATAAAACAACCCCCAGTTGCTTCGGCGAATTAATGTTAAATTCATAACCTGCTAAACTGTGAATTGATTTTTCAAGCGTGTCAATTCGTTCAGCAAGTTCGGCTTTCATTTCTAGCAAACGATCTGTATCCACACGAACCCCGAAAATTTCCATTTTTGCAAGAACAAATGAAAGTGGCAATTCAAGACTTGTCAGCAAGTCTAGTTGTTCATTTTCTTCTAAATCACGTGTCAGAGGCGCTTCAAGTTCAAAAATCGCAACGGCTTTGTGTGCCAAATGATCTGCGACAATCACTTCTTCCGGGACTCGATATTTAGCGCCTTTCCCATAAACCGCTTCATCAGTTTGAACATTGCTGAAATTATGTTGTCTTGCTACACTTGCAAAGTCATCAATCGTTTCAGAAGGGTTTAATAAATAAGAAGCGAGCATCACATCAAATTTTACTCCTTGGATTTCTAAGCCTAGTCGGTTGAGCGCCACTGTGATCTTTTTCGCATCATAGACAAGTTTCGTCTTATCTTTTGAAAGCGCCCATTCTTTAAAAGCAGAACTTTTCTGAGCAGTTTCAGCTGTAAAGAAAAAAGTTCCTACTTCAGAGTGTAAAGAAAAGCCAACGAAAAGAGCTGTATGATAATTATCATTTTCAAGCTCCACATAAAGCGAAGCAGGTGACGCAAAATGGGCCTCTGTAAGTGTCGTTACGACTTCAAAATCAATTTCCCCAACCTCAGCTGCTGCTTCATCTGTAGACTCACCATCTAAATTTTTCAAAATTGATTTAAAATCCATCTCTTTTAAAAAGGGGACGACTTTTTCCGTTTGAAAACCAGAATAATTGGTATCCGAAAGCTTCACTTCAACGGGCGAATCCGTATTGATTGTCGCCAGTTCTTTACTTAAAAGCGCTAAATCTTTATTATCGATCACTTTTTCTTGTAATTTCTTACCCGTTATCTCATCAGCATGATCAAGTACGCTTTCCACGGTACCACCATATTGGTGAAGCAATTTCAGTGCCGTTTTCTCGCCAACGCCAGGAATTCCAGGGATATTATCTGATGAATCTCCCATTAATCCTTTCATATCAATGATTTGTGCTGGAGTGAGATCATATTTTTCGCGTAAAGTCTCAGGCGTATTTTTCTCCATGTCTGTGATCCCTTTTTTGGTGATGTAAACCGTTGTTTCGTCACTCGCTAATTGCGTTAAATCACGATCCCCGGTGATAATAATTGTCTCAAACTTGTCTTGTTCCGCTTTTTTAGCAAGTGTTCCAATAATATCATCTGCTTCATAATCTTTCAGTTCATAGTGAGGAATATCATAAGCATCAAGCAGTTCTCTAATAAAAGGAAACTGTTCACTTAGTTCGCTTGGTGTTTTTTGTCGGCCACCCTTGTAACCTTTAAAAGTTTGATGACGAAATGTTGTTTTCCCTGCATCAAAAGCCACAAGAACGTGATCGGGCTTTTCGTTTTCCAGTACGTTATTCAACATCATAGCAAAACCATATACAGCATTTGTGTAAATCCCTTTTTCGTTTGTTAAAAGCGGAAGTGCATAAAATGCGCGGTTCGCAATGCTGTTTCCATCAATTAAAATTAATTTACTCACAGGAAAAATCCTCCTCGTTTTCAAGTTTTCACTTGCATACATTTTACCATAATTTGGCATGAGATGAATAGTTTGAGGTCTAAATGAAAAAAGAGCGCGAACAGTTATCGCGCTCTTTTTAAAATACGAACAAAATTGAATTGAATTTAAATTACAACCCAGAATAAACGAACTATGTTAAAGGTTTCTAATTAATTCATCCGCGAATTCAGAGCATTTAAGTTCAGTTGCTCCATCCATCAATCGAGCAAAATCATAAGTCACCGTTTTAGCTTGAATTGTGTTTTCCATCGAATGTGTAATGAGTTCTGCGGCTTCGCTCCAACCTAGATGTTCTAAAAGCAAAGTTCCAGAAAGAATAACAGAAGATGGATTAACTTTATCAAGTCCAGCATATTTTGGCGCAGTTCCGTGTGTTGCTTCAAAAATAGCATGTCCTGTTTGATAGTTTATGTTGGCGCCAGGAGCAATTCCGATTCCGCCAACTTGAGCAGCGAGTGCATCGGAAATGTAGTCCCCATTTAAGTTCATAGTCGCAACTACATCAAACTCAGCTGGTCGGGTTAAAATTTGTTGCAAAAAGATATCTGCAATCGAATCTTTAATAAGGATTTTTCCAGCATCTAAAGCTTCTTTTTGCTTCAAATCAGCTGCTTCTGCGCCTTCTACTTCTTTAATGCGATCATATTCGTTCCATGTAAAGACTTGATCTTTGAATTCTCGTTCGCAAAGCTCATAGCCCCACTGCTTAAAAGCACCTTCTGTGAACTTCATGATATTGCCTTTGTGGACTAAAGTAACAGATTTGCGATTCTCTTTTAAGGCATATTCAACAGCTGAACGAACCAGTCTCTCTGTTCCTTCTTTTGAAATAGGCTTAACACCAATTCCAGATGTTTCAGGGAAGCGGATATTTTTAACACCAAATTCCGATTCAAGAAATTGAATCAATTTTTGCGCTTCTTTGCTGCCTTCTTTAAATTCAATACCAGCATAAATATCTTCTGTGTTTTCCCTAAAAATAACCATATCTGTTTCTTCAGGACGTTTAACTGGGGATGGAACTCCTGTAAAGTAACGTACTGGGCGCAAGCAGACATAGAGATCTAAAACTTGTCTCAGTGCAACATTTAACGACCGGATCCCACCACCAATTGGCGTTGTTAGCGGTCCCTTAATAGCAATCAAATAGTCGGAAATCACATCAAGCGTTTCTTGTGGTAACCATTCACCGGTTTGCTTAAAAGCTTTTTCGCCCGCTAAAACTTCTTTCCATTCGATTTTACGTGTACCTTGATAGGCTTTTTCGACTGCTGCATCTAGCACTCGCTTTGCAGCGCGCCAAATATCAGGGCCCGTTCCATCTCCTTCGATAAATGGAATAATGGGTTCATTAGGGGTATGAAGCAACCCGTTTTTTACTTGGATTTTTTCAGCCATATCTTAGAAACTCCTCCTTATATCCGTTCTTCAATAGGTAAATATTTACGATCTTCAGGGCCTACATAAATAGCTCGAGGTCGAATTAAGCGGTTATCTCGATATTGCTCAAAAATATGCGCCAACCAGCCAGAAACTCGACTTACAGAAAACACAAGTGTAAATAAATCTACATCAATTCCAAGCGCGTGATAAACGGATGCAGAATAGAAATCAACGTTTGGTCGAAGATGCTTCAACTCCCAAACCGCTTCCTCGATTTGGCAAGAAAGTGCATACCACTTTTCTTCCTCGGTTTCACTTGTCAAAAGTTGTGACATTGCTTTCAAATGCTTAGCACGTGGATCCCCATTTTGATAAACACGGTGTCCGAAACCCATAATTTTTTGTTTTTGGTCAATTTTATATTGTATGTAGTCTTTTACGTTGCTTGAAGCACGGTCGATTTCTTCGAGCATATCAAAAACACGTTCATTGGCTCCACCGTGAAGCGGTCCTTTTAATGCCCCAATTGCTGCTGTCACACCTGAATACACATCAGAAAGAGTGGCAACGCAAACGCGTGCAGTAAATGTAGAAGCATTAAATTCATGATCCGCATGCAAAACAAGTGCTTTATTCATTGCTTCAACTGACAGCGGGTCAGCTTCTTCTCCGGTTAGCATGTATAAAAAATTCGCAGCAACACTCAAATCATCACGTGGTGGAATCGGATCTAGACCGCGACGGATACGAGAAAACGCAGCTACAATCGTTGGCATTTTAGCTTGCAGACGTAATCCTTTTTTATAAATCGATTCTCCGTCGTCTAGCTCGGACTCTGTATCAAAAACACCGAGCATCGAAACAGTGGTCCGTAGTACACTCATCGGATGCAATTTTTGATGGTGTTGCATTCTAAGACTAGTGATGATGGTCTCAGATACAGCCATATGCTCTTTAATTTCAACTTGAAAATTCGCTAATTCATCTTTGTTTGGCAGTCTGAGATGCCAAAGCAAATAAATGACCTCTTCAAAACTGACATTGTTTTCAACCAAATCATCAATACTATACCCAACATATTTGAGCGTGTCATCCACAATGGAACTGATTGAAGTCTCTGCGACATATACATTTTCGAGCCCTTTAGAAACTGTCATCTAAATCCTCCTTCATAAAGCATTATTGAACTTGTTATTTGCTAGTGAAAAACGTAATCGCTTGCATCGCTACAAAGGCAATCCCAGAAGCGATGACAGGACCTGCGGCGATACCTCGGAAAAGTGCCACAGCTAAAATCGTTCCAAATACAAGCGAAACTGTAATTTGCGGGTCTTGCGACATATAGCCGACTCCTTTTCTCGATAAAATGGAAACAAGAATCCCTGCACTTAAACCTACCCAGCCTGCGAGCGATTTAAACGAATCGAATAAATCTTTAAAGCCAATTTGTCCAGTTGCGATTGGTATCAAAATAGCAATCGTAATAATCGTAACTCCCCAGTTAATTCCCTTTGATTGAATGACTTCCATCACTTTCGTGTTACCAGCAAAGAGCTTGAGGATAATCACAACTGCAACTGCAATAATTAATGAATTGTTTTTTGCAAGGACACCAAGCGCTAAAAAAAGTAGTAAAAATAACATGCTTTCCGTAAACATAATGAACACCTTTCGCTACCTTAAGGGATTTCCATAAGATAAAAAATATTATAGCATAAAAATAGAATTTAGCATAAAATAAACCTATATCATTTCTGAAACTCCATAAGTAAAACAAATTATCCGATTGGAGAAACAAGCGAGCTAACTGAGCCCGCTTGTTACATATCGAAATAATAGGGATTGGATTGTTTGCTTTGTTTGGCAAACCATTTTGTAAGCTTCGGCTTAATAAGGCGTCGAACAAATGGGATGAATAATAACAGCCCAACTACAGTTGTTAAAATCCCCGGTATTGTAAAGAACAATGCGGAAAAGAAAAAACAAACCGTATCAAGCAAATACGGGGCAACCGTTCGGCCATCTAAAATATTTCGTAAGAGCGTTCCGCCAACTTTTTTAAACATATAAATTCCAAAAGTAGTAGACAAAATTTGAATTAAAAGAAGCGGCCAAAATCCGATCCACTGGAATAACCATACATAAACAATCAATTCGACAAGACCATAAGCAGCCCAGTACGCAAACATATTTTTCAAAACATCAACTCCAGTTTATCTTCTATCCCCTTATTATAACTCATTTGCAAAGAATTAAAAAACATAACGAAAAAAAGACCCTTCAAGTGCAATTTCTGCACTTGAAGGGTCTGAAATTTTTTCTTAGTGAGTTGCTGTTTTTCCGTTATAGACAGCGCCTTGACGAGAATCAACTGTAATTGTTTCTCCATCATTGATAAGTGTAGTTGCGTCTTTTGCACCTACAACAACTGGAATTCCTAAGTTGATTCCAACAACTGCTGCATGACTTGTTAAGCCGCCTTCTTCAACCACAACTGCTGCACTTTTCTCGAACGCAGGCATAATTTCTTTATCTGTTGTTTTGACAACAAGGATTCCTCCTTGTTCTGCTTTTTCAAGCGCTTCTTTGCTTGTTTTAGCAACAATCGCTTTTCCGCTTACAGATTCACGACCAACTCCTTGGCCTTTTACTACTTTTTCACCGATCAATTGAATTTTCATCAAGTTTGTTGTTCCACTTTCAGTAACAGGAACACCTGCAGTGATAATAATCAAATCGCCTTGTTGAGCAAGCCCAGAATCAAGTGATTCTTTTACTGCTAGATCAAACATATCATCTGTATTTTGTACAGGTTTAGCTAAACGTGCATAAACTCCCCAAGAAAGGGCAAGCGAACGGCAAACATGTTCGTTAAAAGTAACTGCTAGAATATGCGATTTTGGACGATATTTTGAGATCATACGGGCAGTATGACCACTTTGAGTCGCTGCAACAATTGTTTGAACATCTAAATTACGAGCAGTGTGGCCAACAGCTTGACCAATTGCTTCCGTCATATCCGTATTTGGATGCATCTTAAGTGCAAATTTATCTTGTGTAATTAACGCTTCCTCAGTACGAAGTGCAATTTTCGCCATCATTTGAACAGCTTCAACTGGATAATCCCCTGCAGCAGTTTCTCCAGAGAGCATAATTGCATCTGTACCATCAAAAATGGCATTCGCAACGTCAGACGCTTCTGCACGAGTTGGACGTGGGTTGCGTTGCATGGAATCAAGCATTTGAGTAGCTGTTACAACAGGTTTCCCTAACTTATTACATTTTCTGATAAGTTCTTTTTGAACGATCGGAACTTCTTCAGCCGGGATTTCAACCCCAAGGTCACCACGAGCAACCATCAAACCTTGAGAAACTTGAAGAATTTCATCGATGTTATCGACACCTTCTTGGTTTTCGATTTTAGGAATGATTTGAACGTGTGTCGCATCATGATCTTCTAGAATCTTTGTGATTTCAAGAACATCAGAAGCACGACGTACAAATGAAGCTGCAATGAAGTCAATACCTTGTTCTAAGCCGAAACGAATATCGTTTGCATCTTTTTCAGTGATTCCAGGAAGATTAATGGAAACGTTTGGCACGTTTACGCCTTTTTTGTTCTTCAACACACCAGGGTTAAGAACTTTTGTTACAAGCTCACGGTTAGCATTGTCTTTTTCAGTCACTTCTAGTCCGATAAGACCATCATCGAGCAAAATACTTGAGCCAATCTCTACATCATCAAAAAGTTCGGCATAAGTAACCGAGAACTTTTCTTTTGTTCCTTCAACAGGTGACATTGCAATGCGAACAATATCGCCTTCGGAAAATTCTACTTTTCCACCTGCCATATCGTTTGTACGAATTTCCGGACCTTTAGTATCAAGTAAAAGAGCTACCGGAGTTCCTGTAATTTTTGCAGCTTCACGAATGTTCTTGATTCGTGCACCATGTTCTTCATAGTCACCATGGGAAAAATTAAGTCGAGCTACGTTCATACCCGATTCAATTAATTTTACTAGCGTATCAACGGATTCACTAGCAGGTCCAATGGTACAAATAATTTTCGTTTTTTTCATCTTCACTACTCCTCCTAGAACTACCTATTCATATACACATTATAAACACATCTACTACATTTTACCAGTAACAGCCTTGTGAAACAAGTTGTTTGTGAAAAAACAATCAAACTTAAACTAGGAACTTTATTCTCAGCTAAATAAGAATGATTCTTGTTTTCAAAAATTGTTTTCAAAATCGCACTTGAAAAAGGTCACTAAAAACGCTTTAGTGACCTTTTTGTTAAATCGAAAGAATAGATGCTAGGTTTAGCATATCGTCATTTAAATGATGTTTTTCTTTTAATATTTCTGTGATGTCATTTTCAACAATTTTATTTTCGCGAATTCCGACAGCTAATCCACCGCGATTTTCAAGTAAGAGATCAACTGCACGAGCCCCTAAACGGCTTGCAAGTACACGGTCGAATGCAGTCGGGCTTCCACCACGTTGAACATGGCCAAGAACAGTCACACGCGCATGATAATCTCCGTATTGCGCAAGGCGTTCCGCAAACTCGTTGCCGGACATAACACCCTCAGCAACAACGATAATGCTGTGTTTTTTACCACGTTCACGCCCTTTATTTAAGCGACCAACAATATCATCCATATTGAATTCAAGCTCTGGAACGATAATCGCTTCGGCACCACCAGCTAAGCCAGACCAAAGCGCGATATCTCCTGCGTCACGTCCCATTACTTCGATGATAAATGTACGTTCATGACTTGTTGCAGTATCACGAATTTTATCTAGGGCATCTAATACAGTATTTAACGCTGTATCGAATCCAATTGTGAAGTCGGTTCCTGAAATATCATTATCAATCGTTCCAGGAATTCCAATTGTTGGGAAACCACGTTTTGTAAGGGCTTCAGCACCATGGTAAGAGCCATCTCCGCCAATAACTACAAGTCCATCAATTTGATGTTTTTTAAGTTGTTCAATCCCTTTTAACTGACCTTCTTCTGTTGCGAATTCAGGATAACGGGCAGAATATAGGAATGTCCCACCGCGTTGAACCAAGTCACCCACAGAACCAAGTTCGAGTTTATGGATATCTCCATTTACAAGTCCAAGAAAGCCGTAATTAATTCCATAAACTTCTAGACCTTCATAAATAGCTTTACGCACAACAGCTCGGGCTGCAGCATTCATGCCTGGCGCGTCGCCACCACTCGTTAATATCGCAATACGTTTCATTTTTACTACCACCTCAGACTACGATTATTTTTCCATCACACGGTAACTATTTTACCCTAATTCCTTCGAAATGAAAAGTCTCAGTACAGCATTTTTCAGAGCTTTTCTAGCGATAAATAACTCCTTCTGAAATTGGTACTTTTAACAAAAGCTTTATTTATGCAAGAAACAAACATATTGGTCTATACAAATTATTTTTGTGAAAAAAGTTCTTAATGAGCTGTTTAGTGTAAAAAACATATAAAAAGCGTATTGACTCAGTCAATACGCTTTTTATTAGGATTCGTAAATCCCAATTTTTTTGAATTTATCATAACGCTGTTCAACGAGTTGATCTTCCGTGAACGCCATAAGTGTATGAATAGACTTCGAAAGCGTTTGATCAATCAATTCAGCTTGCTTTTTCAAATCATGGTGCGCGCCGCCACGGATCTCAGGTATAATACCATCAATAATTTCAAGTTCATAGAGATCATCTGCAGCAATTCGCATTGATTCCGCTGCCTTTTTAGCAAGACTCGCATCTTTCCACAAAATAGCTGCCGCTCCTTCAGGTGTGATTACCGAAAAAACAGCATTTTCAAGCATGAAAATTTGGTTCCCTGCTCCGAGTGCAAGTGCGCCGCCACTTCCACCTTCACCAATAACAATCGAAATGATAGGTACTTTCATATCGCTCATTTCATACAAATTTCGCGCAATCGCTTCGCTTTGGCCACGTTCTTCAGCTGCTTGACCTGGATAAGCTCCTTTTGTATCAATTAAACAAATAATCGGACGTCGAAACTTGTTGGCTTGCTTCATGAGACGTAGAGATTTTCGAAAACCTTCTGGATGAGGCATCCCGAAATTGCGACGCAAATTATCTTTCGTGTCTTTACCGCGTTGATGCCCGATAACCGTGACAGGAATTCCTTTATATTTTGCGATTCCGCCAACAATAGCTGCATCATCTCCAAAATAGCGGTCACCATGAAGTTCCATAAAGTCATCAAATAGATACGGGATATAATCAAGCGTTGTCGGCCTTTCTGGATGGCGAGCTACTTGGAATTTATCCCACGCTGTCATATTTCCATAAATTTCTGCTTCTAATTTTTCAAGTCGCTGCTCAAGCTTTTCGATTTCTTTTGAGAGATCGACTTCCGACTTGGCATTATATTCTTTTAGATCTGCAATTTTTGTACGAAGTTCTAAAACTGGTTTTTCAAAATCCATATCATTCGCCAACGGAAGTTCCCTCCTCATCTTCTTCAGGTTCTTGGTGGTGAAAAGCCAATACAAAATGCAACTTCTCTTTCAGTTCAAGGCGTGAAATAACCTCATCAAGTTGACCGTGTTTTAGTAAAAATTCCGAGGTCTGAAAATCCTCCGGTAACTCTTCACGAACGGTTTGTTCAATAACACGTCTTCCGGCAAAGCCGATAAGAGCGCCTGGTTCAGCAAAGTTAAAATCGCCAAGCGAAGCAAAGCTAGCCGAAACACCACCCGTTGTTGGATGTGTCATCACAGTAATGGCTAAACCACCATGATTACTAAATCGCTTAAAAGCAGCAGATGTTTTCGCCATTTGCATGAGTGAAAGCATCCCTTCTTGCATCCTCGCACCTCCAGAAGCAGTAAAAATAACAAATGGCAGTTTTAGTTCATCTGCTTTTTCAACCGCACGGAGAATTTTTTCGCCGACCACACTTCCCATACTCGCCATTCGAAAACGTGAATCCATAACAGCAATGACTAGCTTTTCCCCTTCAATTGCTGCTGTCCCAGTTAAGATCGCTTCCTTAAGACCCGTTTTTTCTTGATCCCTTTCCACACGATCCATATAGTCTTCAAAGCCGAGTGGATTAGCTGGTCTAAGTTCAGCATCCAGTTCATTAAAAGAACCTTCATCTACTAAGTAACTAAGCCGCTTTTGGGCACCAATTGGATGATGGAAACCGCAGTGGCTACACACCATCAAATTTTTTTCCAGTTCTTTTGTGTACATGATCTTTTTGCATTGTGGGCATTTTGTCATAATCCCTTCTGGGACATCGTGTTTTGCCCCCTCTGCTGGGATCGCTGCATATTTTTTCTTCTTTGGTTTAGTAAATAAATCGCCTAACAAAGATGAAACCTCCCTACTACGCTTTCTAAATCGGATTCATAGTGGTGATAAAAATGAATAAAATAAATTAAAAGTCCCTCTTTCACACTATGAAAGTCAAAAACGAATTGCGGCAATAGTCAGCTGAAAACAGCTATTCATCACCGCAAGTCTCTTGTCCATTCTAAACTATACCATACTTTTACTTCTTTTAGGAAATGAAAAAACATTTACTTAAATACAACATTTTCCATTCCAAGCAAGCTACTGAGCTTTTCTTCTAGTTCCACAGAAAAAGAAACAGAAAAAGAATCCGAAAGTTCTACGGTTTTTTTCGTTGCCGCATAATGCAAAACGACTTTCGAATTCCCCTTAGATTCTTTCAAGAATGATTTCAATTGTTGAACTTGTTCATCGTTTGTTACCCTCAAAAATAAACGTTTTGGAGTTTCAATTTGATCCAGTCGCTCTACTTTATTAATAATCGCTTGTTTTTCTCCATTTCGCTCCTCAATTTTCACCTGCAAAGCGAGTAATTCCCCTTCTTGCAAAAGAGGATTGAAGTTTCGATAAGTCTCTGGGAAAGCAACGGCTGAAAGTTCACCGCTGTCATCCGAAACTGTTAAAAAGCTCATGTTCTCTCCTTTTTTCGTGCGAATAACTTTTGTAGAGAGCACATAAACACCAAGCAAAGCAAATTGTTTCTTGGCAGTATCCGCAAGTGAAGTGACATGTAATTTTTTCAACTTTTCTTGGTAGCGTGTAACCGGATGGGCAGACACGTATTGACCAGTATATTCTTTTTCAAGCGCAAGTTTTTCTTTTTCAGGAAATTCTTCTGCTTCTTTATAACGTGGTTTCATTGTTTGAAAGAAATCATCATCTGCTGTAAACAAATTCATTCCCCGTTCATCGTTTCCAAGTAAACTAGAGAATTGTAAAACCGCTTGAATAGAACCAATTAACGTGGCACGTGTTTTGTCAAATTCATCAAAACAGCCGGCGTAAATGAGGGCTTCTAAAATGGTAGGTGTCAATGTTTTTTGCGGAATCCGCTCACAAAAATCAAAAAAGTCTTTAAATGGTGCCTTTTTGCGTTCTTCAATGAGCGCTAAAACAAATTTATTCGGTACCTTTCGAATTACACGGAAGCTGTAGCGGATGGCAGAAGGTCCTTCGACTTGGAAATAGTAATGGCTGTGATTGATGCTTGGTGGGAGCATCTGGATCCCATATTTTTTGGCTTCCGTTACATATTGGCCAATTTTTACATCATTTCCAAACACAGAACTTAGCAATGCCGCCATAAACTCAGCCGGAAAATGCGCCTTCAAAAAAGCTAGCTGAAAAGCAATTTTAGAATAAGCCGCGGCATGACTTCGGTTAAAGCCGTAATTGGCAAAGCGGACAATCAAATCATACACTTCATTAGCACTTGTTTCTTGATAACCTTTTCGCAAGGCTCCTGCAACAAATTTTTCGCGCTGTTCATTTAACACGTCCGCCTTCTTTTTACTCACCGCTCGTCTTAAAAGATCTGCTTCGCCAAGTGAAAATCCAGCCATCGTACTGGCTACTTGCATAATTTGTTCCTGGTAAACAATCACGCCATAAGTCACTTCTAAAATAGGTTTCAAATCTTTATGCAAATAAGAAATTTGCTCTTTTCCATGTTTTCGAGCAATAAATGTATCGATTTGTTCCATTGGACCCGGACGATAAAGCGCATCTACGGCAACAATATCTTCAAATGAAGTAGGAACAAGGTTTCGAAGCACCCTTCTAATTCCATCTGATTCAAACTGGAAGACCCCCGTAGTGTCTCCCCGTTTAAAGAGCTGTAGCGTTTTTTCATCATTAAGCGGAATGTCTTGCAAAGTTAAATTTAAATCACGATTGTAGTTAACAGAACGGAGGACACGGTCGAGCAAATTTAAATTGCGCAAGCCAAGAAAGTCCATTTTAAGTAGTCCAATTTCTTCTAGATCCCCCATCGCGTATTGCGTAAGTAAGGCTTCTTGACTTCCTTGTTGAAGTGGAACTTGGTCAACAAGCGGCTCATCACTAATGACGATACCCGCTGCATGTGTGGAAATGTGGCGTGGCAGTCCTTCAATCGAGCAAGCGACTTCCCAAATCATTTCATTTTCTTTAGAAAAATGAATTTGCTTTTCTAGTCGCGGATTTTCTTTTAAAGCTTTTTCAAGCGTGATCCCAAGTGAATTTGGAATCAGCTTCGCCCATTCAGCAAGTTGGACCGAATTTAAGCCGAATGTTCGAGCTGTGTCTCTGATGGCTGCTTTTGCCGCAAGCGTCCCGAAAGTACCAATTTGCGCAACGTGTTGTTCACCGTATTTTTGTACCACATAAGCAATAACTTCATCCCGCTTATTATCTGGGAAATCCAGATCAATATCTGGCATTGTTACTCGCTCAGGGTTTAAAAAACGTTCAAACAGCAAATTATATTGAATGGGGTCAACATCAGTAATTTTAAGGACATAAGAAACAAGGGATCCCGCTGCCGAACCACGTCCAGGACCTGTTAAGATATCATGTTCACGCGCGTACTTCATCACATCCCAAACGATTAAAAAGTAATCCGCAAATCCCATATCGTTAATAACCTGCAACTCATAATGCAAGCGAGTTTCATAGTCAGATTGGCCGTCTAATCCACGATCTTTCAGCCCCTGCACTGCAACTTTTGCAAGAACATCGGTTGCACTTTGACTAGCCTCAAGAGGAAAGCGCGGCAAAAGGTGCTGATTCATTTTAATTTCTACTTGACAGCGCTCTGCAATTTTTCCAGATTCGTGCAAGGCTTTTTGTTCAAAATCAGTTGTGTAAAGAGCTTCCATTTCTGTTTGACTTGCAAAATAAGAGGGGCCAACAAGTTCGAGGGACTCCCAGTCTACCGTCGTGTTATCTCGTATCGCCACAAGCACTTCCTTTGCTTGAATATCACGTGGCAAAATATAGCGAACGTCTTTTGTTGCAGTGACCGGTATTTGATTCACTTCCGCAAAGCTTTGAATGAGCTTAGCAAGCACTGGCTGTTCTTTTTGTAAAGTCAAATAAAAATAGTCAGCGCCAACTAATTCGATGTAGTAACGCGCGACTTCACCAGCAAATTCTTCTTTTCCTTCTAGTAAAAGTTGTTCAATTTCGCCATTTTTCCCAGGTGAAAGCAGAATAAGGCCTTCCTTATAAGAATTCAGCCACTTTAACGGTAAAACTTCTTTTTCATCCCGCGTTTTGATCGCACTTGAAATTTTTAACAAATTTTGATAACCCGTCGTTGTTTCCGCAAGCAAAATGACTTCATAGTCATTCCCTTCGTGAATAACGCCTTCAACAGCTGCCGTCATTCCAATGATAGGTTTTATCCCAGTTTTCAGACACTCCTTATAAAACTCAACCGTACCATAAAGAGAGTTTTTATCCGTAATGGAAAGAGCAGAATAATGGTATTCGTCTGCCTTTTTGACAAGCTCTTTTATTCGTGCCGTACTTGATAATAAATCAAATGCACTGGCAACTTGCAAATGAATAAAGCCCATTATCCGCCCTCCTTTCTAAACATTCATTATTAACACTTATTATTATAGCGGGAAAAACTAAAAAAAGAACGTATGTTCGTATAATGAAGACCTTTATCATTTAAAGGTCTCAGACTGTAGACAAAGTAGTGAAAAACTTTGTTTACAGTCTTTTTTTAGAT